>NZ_AP026560.1:252500-292500 GCF_025997855.1 Deinococcus aetherius | reverse complement strand
ACCTCGACGACCTGATGTGGGCGGGCCTGGAGTGGCTGGCCGGGAAACGCGCCGTGGAAGAGGGCGGGGACGAGGAGTAGCCGTCTCGTCCACCTGGGGAGGGAAGCCGTTCAGGTAGCTCCCTCCCCCGCGTTGTTGGAGGTCGTGACGGCACGCCGCAAACGTCCCCGGGCGCTTCGACAGAGTTGCGTGACAACTCGCTCCTAAACTGCTGAAAAGGCCTTCCCCATGACTTCCGACCGCTCCATTCCCGGCTACACCCTGCTGCACCTCCTGGGACGCGGGGACACCTCCCTCGTGTACCTCGCGCGGAACTCCCAGGACCGGGAGGTGGCCCTCAAGGTGCCGCACGAGCGGACGCTGGCCGGGCGCGAGGCCGCCGAGCGGTTCGGCAACGAGGTCCGGCTGACTCTCCAGGTGCGGCATCCGCAGATCGTGCGGGGGTTCGCGGGCACGCCCTTCGGCCCGCAGGCGTTCCTGGCGGTGCAGTACTTCCCGGAAGGCTCCCTCTGCGACGTGCTGAAGCGACTCGCCCCATGTTCGCTTCCCCTCGACGCCGCGCTGCGGGTGCTGGCGGACGTCGCCTCGGCCCTCACCTACCTTCATGGGCTGGGCGCCGTGCATCAGGACGTGAAGCGGCAGAACGTGTATGTCCAGGAGGGGCGGGCGGCGCTCGGGGACCTGGGAAGTGCCTACTTCACGGCGCAGGGGGGCCGGGCGAGCGGCAGCCCCTACTACATGGCCCCGGAAGTGTACAGGGGCGAGAGCGCGGGTGGCGCCAGCGACGTCTACAGCTTCGGCGTGCTCGCCTACGAACTGCTGGGCGGGCGGCGACCTTTTGCCGGGGACTCCTACGAGGAGCTGATGGCGGCGCACCTCAACCGTTTCGCGCCGCCGCTGCTCTCCCTGCGCCCCGAGCTTCCGCCCGCTGTCGCCCGCCTCGGTGAACTCGCGCTCGCCAAGCGTCCCGCTGACCGGCCCACGGCGGCGGACATCCACCGCGCCCTACTGGCGGCCCTCGGGGAAAACCTCGCGGAGGAGGACACCGCAGCCCTGGGCACCGCCGATTCGACGCCCGTGAGGCAGGTGGGACGTCATGTTCCGACTCCTCTGGTGACGGCCAAACCCACCGGGCCGGAGACGGGGGACGCAGGCCGCTGGAATCCCTTCCGGCGCCGCAAGTAGGTATCACACCACGACACCGGGAAGGGCTCTCCCGCGAGTGAGGAGTGTCGATCACCGCAGGGGTCGGTGCAACTCGTACCTTCCGGGCCGCGCCTGAAAGCCCAGCCGCTCGTTCACCCGCAGCATGGGCGCGTTCGTGCTGTGGTTGTTCGTCCGCATCAGGGAGAATCCAGCCTCCCTCGCCCGGCGGATGGCGTGCAGCTTGAGAGGCAGGGCCAACCTCCGTCCCCGCGCCTGGGGATGCGTCGCCGTGATCTCGTTGTAAACGAAGTCCCGAATCCGGACCATCGCCGTCGTGCCCAACCACTCGCCTCCCGGTCCCACGGCGAGGACGAGCCACTCGGGGCGCGCGTCGTGGTCGAGGTGCAGAATCTCGCGCACCTGGGGCAAGGACCAGCGCGGATGCCCGGCGAGGTCGGGCGTCTCGGTCAGCCGGTCGGCGACGAAATGGAGGTAACGGTCCACCGTTGCCCCGTCGGCCCCCATCAGATCGGTGAAGGTCACGCCCTGCTCCTGCGCCCGCGCGAGGGCAGGCCGGTGGGGTGTCTCGTCCAAGGTCGTCAGGTCGAGTTCGGAGGCGAAGCGGTGGGCGTGCTGGCGAAAGCCTCGCCGCTCCGCCCAGGCGAGGCTGGAAGAATCGAGGTCGTCCACATCGGCGACGAGGCCCCCGGCGTCCGGCTCCTGCGCCGCCTCTTGCAACACGCCCCACAACGTGCGCCCAATGCCCTGCCCCCGTGCCTCCGGGTGAACGAGAACGCGGGCGTGGAGGAAGCCCGGCGGGTCGAAGGGGAAGAAATAGAGGTGGGCCGCGCCGCGCACCTCTCCCCCGGCCTCGGCCACCCAGCGGCGGCTGAATTGTGTGGGATCGTGCCTCGCCTCCTGAGCCTGGAAGTCCTCGCCGGTGACACGATGCCCGAGCACGAGGTTGGACAGGGCCACCCAGGCGGGCGCGTCCTCATCACCGTAAGGGCGGACGGCCAAGGTCAAACTCCTCCCCCCACCGCCTTCACCATCTGCCGGATGCTGCCGAGGTGATAGGCGACGTGGGCGCCGGCACCCGTGAGGCCCCCGGTCGCGTCCCCGTCAGGTTCCTTTTCGGCCTGGGTGCGGGCGAAGGCGACCAACTCGTCGTAGGCCGTGCGTACCCGGCCCCGCAGCGCCTCCCACTCCTCCCCGTTCACCTGCCCGGGGTGAAAGCTCCCCTTCCAGTCGAACGGCCCCCGGTCGCCGTCGCGTTCCCAGCGCACGATCACCTCTATGTGAAAGGCCGTGTGGCGGGCATGTCCGGCAACCGTCGAGCCGTGGATGTCCCGGCTCGCCTGAGCAGCGGTCAGGGCGGCCAGGGTGGCGAGCAGGCCGTGATTCCCGCTGCCGTCGGCCTTCGTCCCGTCGAGGAAGGAGGTGCCCTGGCCGGGTGTTCCCCCCTCCACGGCTTCCCTCAGGATGTCGAGGATGCCTTCGGCCCAGTTCTGCGGTTCGTCGCTCATGCCCCAGCGTACCGGGCGGAGGGGACGGGGACATGGGCCGGGTGGCTCTGGCAACTCCCCACGCACTCTGCTAGAGTTGCCAGTTGCGCCGCCCGGCGAGGCCCGCCCATGTGGCGAGCACTGCGCCGAGAGCGGAAGAAAGCGAGGTGAACCATGAACCAGTACGACCTGAACCTGATCCTGAACCCCAACCTCAGCGCCGAGCAGCTCCAGACGGAGCGCGACTACATCGAGACGGCGGTGCGGAACGCGGGCGCGGAGATCACCAACCTGGACGACGTCGGCAACCGCCGCCTCGCGTACGACGTGGGCAAGGACCGCGAGGGCTACTACCTGATGTACACGATCCGCGCGGGCGGCAACCCCGAGCGTGATATCGCCACCAGCCTGCGCCTGCGCGACAACGTGCGCCGCATCCTGGTGGTGCGCGACCGCCCCGAGCAGCGCACCAAGAAGGCCTGAGGACCCCTCCCCCCACCCCCGGTTACGCTGTTGACGTAAAAATGTGGGGTTGCTATCTTAGGGTCAACCCGCGAGGGCCAACCGCCAGCCACGTAGAAGCTCAAGTTATCTCGCCAGCTCCAAAGGAGACCCTGTTATGGCCCGAGGCATGAACCACGTTTACCTGATCGGCGCACTTGCCCGCGATCCCGAACTCCGTTACACGCCCAGCGGCGTGGCCGTCTTCGAGGCGACCGTCGCCGGGGAAGACCACGTGATCGGCAGTGACGGGCGCGAACGCAAGCTGCCCTGGTACCACCGCGTCTCCATCCTCGGCAAGCCCGCCGAGTGGCAGGCCGAGAAGGGCCTGAAGGGCGGCGACGCCCTGATGGTGGAGGGCTCGCTCGACTACTCCTCCTGGGACGCCCCGGAGGGCGGCAAACGCAGCGCCGTCAAGGTGAAGGCCCTGCGGATCGAGCAGCTCGGCTACGCGCCCGAACTCGTGCAGGACGCGGGCGGCGGCGTGCGGATGGCGAGCGGCATGAATGAAGTGATAGTCATCGGGAACGTGACCCGCGACCCCGAACTGCGCTACACCCCCGCCGGAGACGCCGTGCTCGGACTCGGTCTGGCCGTGAACGAGACCTGGAACGACCGACAGGGGCAGAAGCAGGAAAAGACGCACTGGGTCGACGTGACGCTGTGGCGTGACCTCGCCGAGAGCATGAAGGACCTGAAGAAGGGTGATCCCGTCCTGGTTCAGGGGAGGCTCGTGAACGAGGCGTGGACCGACCGCGACGGCAACAAGCGCAACAGCACTAAAGTAGAGGCGACGCGAGTCGAAGCCCTTTCCCGAGGCGCGGGCACCGGCAGTCCCGCAGCCACCCCCGCCGCACCTCGCACTCAGACCGCGAGCAGCTCGGCGCGCCCCCAGCCTGCCGCCGCGACTTCAAGTCGCGCGCAGCCGAGCCGGGCGGCGAACACGGGGACCCGTTCGGGGGGCTTGGATATTGACCAAGGTCTCGACGATTTCCCGCCGGAAGAAGAAGACCTGCCGTTCTGAGCAGGTTTGAGGAACCCACATGACGCAAAGCAGCAACACGGAGCGCAAGCCCCGCGCCAAGGGGCCCAAGCGCCCCCGCAAGCCCAAGGTTGATCCGTTCTCCATCGGGGAACTGGAGATTACCGACTACAAGGACGTGAAGATGCTTCGCCGGTTCGTCAGCGACACCGGCAAGATCCTCCCCCGCCGCCGCACCGGCCTCTCGGCCAAGCACCAGCGCCGCATCTCGCAGACGATCAAGATCGCCCGCCAGCTCGCGCTGCTGCCCTACACCGAGAAGCTGGTCCGCAAGTAAGGAGGATTTGAAATGCAAGTGATCCTTCTTGAACCCGGTCGCCTGGGCAAGACCGGCGACGTGGTGACCGTCAAACCCGGCTACGCCCGCAACTTCCTGATTCCCCGTGGCATGGCGACCCCCGCCAACACGGCGAACATGAAGACCCTGGAAGCCCAGGTCCGCGCCCGCCAGAAGCAGCAGGCGAAGGACAAGGCCCAGGCCGAGGACCTCGCCAGCCGCCTCAACGGGGTCGCCGTGGAACTCAGCGTCCGCGCGGGCGAGGGCAAGATTTACGGTGCCGTGACCCACGCCGATGTGGCAGGCGCACTCGACCGCCTCGGCTTCGATGTGGATCGCCGCCGGATCGACATGCCGAAGACCGTCAAGGAGGTCGGCGAGTACGACATCTCCTACCGCGCCCACCCCGAAGTCACCATCCCGCTGAAGCTCGTCGTCCACGGGCAGAAGTAAACGCAGGTGCAAACAGGCCCCGGCTTCGGCTAGGGCCTGTTCCTTTTGGGCCCGAGCCAGCACAGTGTCGGGCGGGTTGGGCTCTTACCCTGGGCCATGCGCCGTGTGCTCGCCACCCTGCCTCTGTTGCTGTCTCCCGCCGCTCTCGCACAGGCGGTCCCGGAAACTGTCACGCCCAGCCTCCTTGCAGGGCTGCGGGCCGGGGGACTGGTGCTGTACTTCCGGCACTTCGACACCGAGGGGGCAGACGCGGCGACGGTGAACCCGCGTGACTGCTTCACCCAACGCAACCTCAGCGAGGAGGGACGCGTGAACGCCCGCGAGGTTGGGGGGCTGCTTACAGGACTACGCATTCCCATCGGCACGGTGCTGAGCGGCGAGTATTGCCGCAACCGGGAGAGCGCCGCGCTCCTCGCCGGGCGGGTGACGCCCACCCCAGCCCTCAACAACCCGTATTTCCGCACCGGGACGGAGGCGGACCGGCAGAGGGTCGTCGGGAACCTGCGGGCGCTGCTGAAGGTGCTCCCCCAGACGGGCACGAATACCGTCATCGTCACGCACGAGCAGAACTTGCGCCTGACGACGGGCTGGATGCTGGGAGAGGGCGAGGCGGCGATCCTCAAGGCTGCCCCGGACGGCTCGTTCAGGGTGCTCGCGCGGGTGACGCGGGAGGGGTGGCAGGCGGCGCTTGTGTGGGGACGCTGAAGCCTCTCACCGCCCTGATCTTCCCGGCGGGTTACGGTGGGCGTGGAGGTCTTCATGCTCAAGCACACGCTGACGCTGTCGGTGCTGGCCCTCTCTTCCCTCGCGCTGGGGCAGGCGGGGACCACCGCCGCCGTGCGGGGACAGGACGTGAACGTGACGAGCGGGGGGCGGGCGTACCGGAGCTACCTCGCCGCGCCCGCCTCGGCCACCCGCAAGCCTGCCGTGATCCTGCTGCACTCCTTCCGGGGGCTGGAACAGGGCTACCGTGACCTCGTGGACGAGATGGCGGCGGCAGGCTTCGTGACGCTGGCGCTGGGCTGGCAGACCTTCGAGCAGGAACCCAGCGACGCTACGGTCAAAGCCCTCGTGGAGGACGGACTGAAGTACCTGGGCACGCGGCAGGATGTGAACCCGAACGCCGTGGGCCTGACGGGCTTTTGCGCGGGCGGGCGGTACACCATGCTGCTGCTGCCGCAGATCAGGGCGTTCAAGGCGGGCGTGGCGTGGTACGGCTTCCCCGACCAGGGCGGGACGGCGGCCAAACCGCAGGCGCCCAACGCCTTCATCGAACAGCTCACGGCGCCCATGCTGATCATCCACGGAACTCGTGACGAGCCCAGCCCCATCGCCACGATCTACGCCTATGCCGGGCGGCTCGACGCGGCCAACAAGAACTTCAAGCTCAGCGTCTACCAGGGCGAGCCGCACGGCTTCCTGTTGCGAGAGAGCCGGATCGCGGACACCTTCGCCAGCCGGGACGCGCGGCGGGACATGCTGAACTACTTCCGGGAACATCTGCGCTGAACACGGCGGGGCAAGGGCTGAAGCGCGGATCACCTCGCGCTCAGCCCTTGCCCGTTTCAGAACACGCAGCCCGGGCGGGAGTCGAGGTCCGCAAGAGGAACAGCCGATGCGCCCACATTCTCCCGGGATGCCTCACGGTCGTCGTGGACCGCCGGGCCCGCCCCCGGGGTGCTTGGAGATAGACTGCGCTCAGGTGTCCGGGTGAAAGGCTCGGCGCCGTCACAACACAACTCCCACATTCATCTCTCAACACTTCACCGGGCGCGCTCCGCGAGGTTTGTGGAGGCGCCCCTCTCTCACCGAAAGGAGACGAGGCCACCATGACCGTGATGTCTGTCATTTTGGCGCTCCTGGTCGGGCTGGCGGGGCTCTTCGCCGGGCAGGCGCGCGGGCGCCAGCGGCGTGCCGAGGCGGACAACCGTCTGGAACGCGAGGCCCAGGCCGAGGCCGAGCGCATCCGCGCCCAGGCCGACACCGAGGTCCGGGGGCTGCGCGAGCAGGCCGAGCAGGTTCGGCAACAGGCCGACCAGGCCCGACAGGACGCCACCCGCCGCCTCCAGGAAGCCGACGAACGCGAGCGACAGATCGCCCTGCAACTGGAGGCCCAGCGGGAGCAGATCGCCGCCCTGCGCCGCGACTTCGAGGACGAGCGTGCCCAGGCCAAGCAGGACGCCGCCCGCGAGCGCGAGTCGCTGAGCGCCGACCGCCAGGAAACCCGCCGTGAGCGCGACGAACTCAAACGCGAGATCGAACGCCTCAACCGCCGCGCCGAGCAGCTCGACGCCCGGGGCGACAAACTCGACGCCCTGGAAGAACGTCTGGAGAGCAGGCTCCGCGCCCTCTCCGACCAGGAGACCAGCCTCGCCGACCGCGAGCGGCAGGTCGAGCTGCGGCTCTACGAGGTGGCGAACCTCACCCCCCAGGCGGCCCGCGAGCAGATTCTGGGGCGCCTCGACGCCGAGCTGGAGGAGGAAAAGGCCATCCGCGTCAAGGCGATGACCGAGCGTGCCACCGCCGACGCGAGGCGCACGGCCCGCGAGGTGGTCGCCCAGGCCATCCAGCGCAGCGCCTCCGAGACGAGCGCGCAGCTCAGCGTGTCGGTCGTGCCCATCCCCAACGACGCGATGAAAGGCCGACTCATCGGGCGCGAGGGCCGCAATATCCGTGCCTTCGAGGCCCTGACCGGAGTGGACCTGATCATCGACGACACCCCCGAGGCCGTGATCCTGTCGAGCTTCAACCCGATCCGGCGCGAGGTCGCCCGGCACGTCCTAGAGGCCCTCGTCGCCGACGGGCGCATCCACCCCACCCGCATCGAGGAGATGGTGCACAAGGCGCAGGACGAGATGAAGACCTTCATCCACGCCCAGGGCGAGGAGGCGGCCATCGAGGCGGGGGTGGTGGGCCTCAAGCCGGGGCTGGTGCAGCTTCTCGGGCGGATGTACTTTCGCACGAGTTACGGCCAGAACGTCCTCAAGCATTCCGTGCAGGTCGCGCACCTGACGGGGATTATGGCGGACGAGCTGGGGCTGGACGCCGGAATGGCCCGGCGGGCGGGGCTGATGCATGACGTGGGCAAGAGCATCGACCGCGAGATCGAGGGTACCCACGTCGAGATCGGGATCAACCTCGCCAGGAGATTCGGCGAGCCGGTCGAGGTGATCGACGCCATCGCCCACCACCACGACCCGGAGAACGGCGAGACGCTCTACAGCGTCCTCGTCGCCGCCGCCGACGCAATCAGCGCGGCCCGGCCCGGCGCGCGGCGCGAGGAACTCGAGGCCTACGTCCGCCGTCTGGAGCAACTGGAGCAGATCGCCGTCGCCTTCCCCGGCGTGCAGCAGGCCTACGCGATCCAGGCCGGGCGCGAGGTGCGCGTGATCGTCCAGCCCGAGAAGGTCAGCGACGCCCAGGCCACCCTCCTCGCCCGCGAGATCGCCGGTCGGGTGGAGCAGGACATGGAGTACCCCGGCCAGGTGCAGGTCACGGTCGTCCGCGAGAGCCGGGCGGTGGAGGTGGCCCGGTAGAATTCAGTCAAGAAGGTTCACACGAGGGGGCGGCCACGCGGGGGAGACGGGCCGCCCTCCGTTTTGAACTCGGTGAACACACTCCCTGTTGTCCCAGCACCTCGCCTTATGAAACCAATGTAACCTATCGGGGCAGAACGATGGGCTGGTAGTCAAGGAGGAGGGCAAAGAATTCATCTTCGCTGTAATTCTCCAGATTGAAGAGAATATCTGTGGGTGCTGGGTGTACCACAATGGAGTTCAGCTCTACTAAAAGCTTCTCATCATCTTGGCCGTCACTGGTCAGGAGGAGATGTCGGAGTTCAAAAATTCGCCGCTTTTTGTCTTCTCTCGTCATCCTCGTTGTTCGTACCCTTTCAGTAGGAGGCTACCAAACAAAGGGGAAATACCAGGAGGATTTAAGGCACCTGCTGACCCGGCCGCATGACTTGATTTTCCCTGCTTAAGATACCGTTGTCTTCCCATCACCGCCCGAGAGGCGGCTTTTTTATTGCCTTCGCCCGGGGTGTAGCCTGCGGGCATGACCCAGCCCGAGACGCCCCTCAAATCCGCCGCCTGGCTGGTTGAACACCTGCACGATGCGCAACTCCGGGTGCTCGACTGCCGTTACGCCCTGACCGACCCCCTGGTGGGGCGCATTGCCTACCTCTCCGGGCACGCCCCCGGCGCCGTGTACGCCGACCTGGAGACGGACCTGAGCGGGCCCATGCAGCCGGACGGCTCGGGCGGGCGGCATCCCCTTCCCGATCCGGGCGTGCTGGCGGCGTGGCTGGGGGGCGTGGGCATTGGGAGTGACTGCGTGGTCGTAGCGTACGACGATCCGAGCACGGGGCAGGGCTTTTACGCGGCGCGGGCGTGGTGGCTGCTGCGCTGGCTGGGGCACCGGCAGGTCTACGTGCTCGACGGGGGATGGCCCGCGTTCCTGGCGGCGGGCGGGGAGCCGAGCACGGAGGAACCCGCCCACCAGCCGACCATCTTCACGCCCGACGTGCAGGGGGGCATGGTCGCCACCGCCGAGGACGTGGCGAACCGGGGGGAGGGCACCCTCCTGATCGACTCGCGTGCCCCGGCCCGCTACCGGGGAGACGTGGAGCCCCTCGACCGCAAGGCCGGGCACATCCCCGGGGCGGTGAACCGCGAGTGGGCCGGGGCGCTGGGCGAGGACGGGCGGTGGCAGCGCGGGGAGGCCCAGGCCGAGCGGCTGGACGCGGGCGACGCCCCCACCATCGCCTACTGCGGCAGCGGGGTCAGCGCGACGCCCAATCTCCTCGCCCGCGAACTCGCCGGGGTGCCGCTCGGGCCCCAGAACCGCCTTTACGCCGGGTCATGGAGCGACTGGGTGAGCGACGACGGGCGGGCGGTGGTGACGGGCGAGGAGCCCCGGACGGACAGCACAGGGGCCTGAGCCCCACCCTCAGCGGGTCGAGCCGTACCCCCCGGAGCAGGCCGCGCCGCGCTCGGGGGCGGTCGGCCCCTGCTCGTACTTGTCGAGGAAGGCTTTCAGCCGCCCGTCGGTCGGGCTCTGCACCTGGACCTGGGCGTTCCAGGCGCTCGCCACCACCGGGGCGGGCAGGCCCTCGTAGGGGCTGAGGAGGGTGTAGGGGCGGCCGTCCACCAGCGTCTTCAGGGCGGCGATCCCCTCAGCCCCGAGGTCGGGGCGGTAGGTGATCCACACCGCGCCGTGTTCGAGGCTGTGGACCGCGTACTCGTTGTAGAGGGGCTGGTCGTACACCCCGCAGTTTTGCCAGATGGGGTTGTGCGGGCCGCCCGCCGGGGGGTTCTCGGCGTAGACGAGCGACCCGGCGCGGTGGTCGCCGCCCTGGTACTCGAAGGTCTTGAGGCCCTCGATTCCCCCGCCACCGCAGGCGGCGAGGGTGAGGGGCAGTAGGGCGAGGAGGAACGTCCGTTTCATCAAACCCCAGACTAGGGCGAGAAGGTGAAAAGCACGCCCTCCGGGACACGATTGGCGTGGAAGGCTGGGGCATGACCCAACCTGCCTCCCCCCCGTCCCTCGCGGCGCTGAACCAGCCCATCATCTTCGTGGACACCGAGACGGGCGGGCGCGATCCCCTGCGCCACCCCCTCCTCACGGTCGGGCTGGTCACACTGACCCCACAGGGGGAGGTCACGCGGCCCCTGCACCTTCGGGTGCGTCACGAGCGGTACGACGTCGAGGCCGAGGCGATGGCCGTCAACGGCATTAACCTGGAGGCCCATCACGCCGCCGCGCAGCCGCCCGGGGAGGTGGCGCAGGCGATGAGACTCTACGCGGGAGAGGTGGGCCGGGTCATGCTGGGCGGGCACAACCTGCACTTCGACACCGCCTTTTTGCGCACGCTGCTGCCGGACCTGGGGAGCGTGTTTCGGCGGGGGCGGGTGGACACGAAGCTCAGCGCGCAGTTCCTGATCCACGCGGGGGTGCTGCCGCGCAAGGTGGGGACGCCGCTCGATCAGCTTGCCGAGCATTTCGGGTTCGAGTACCGGGCGCACGACGCGCTGGAGGACGCGACGGTGACGGCGCGGGTGTACGCGGAGTTGCTGCGGCTGACGGCGCGGTGAGGGGGAGTGGGGGGCGGGGCAACTTGCTACGGTTTGCCCCCACCCCCCAGCCCCCTACCCCCAGGGGGGCAGGGGGAGCGGCGCTGCGCTGGGCAGGGACAAACGGACGGCGTGGATGGTCGGGTTCCTCTGAACGGAATGTTTGATCTTGTCGCGTCCCATATGCGGACCCACCGTCTCGCTGCGCGAGCCGACGTGGTCGTGGGCCTGGGGCGTCCGTTTACTTTCACCTGTTCGGCGTCCGGATTGGCGTTTTGAACAGCGCGAAGGCTTCAGCCTCTTTTACTCCCTCTCCCCTTGCGGGAGAGGGCTGGGGAGAGGGGTGACGAGCGCAGCTCGTCCTTCTCCTGGACGACAAAAACGGGTCTTTGCCAGGTTCGTAACTCGTACCAAGCGTCTTGAGAGGGGAGGCTGAGACCCGCAGGGCTCCGTAGCAGGGAGAAACCGCCCACAGCCACCCAAACGCCCGACCCACTCCCCTTCCCGACTACTCTCCCCCCGCGCTCTTCCGCGTCCCCTCCTCACCCCTGGGCAGTTCCAGCGGATAGCCACCACGTTCCCCGGTGGTGAGCAGGTCCACCTCCTCGCCGCCCGGCATCAGGGTGCCGGTCAGGCCGCGCTCGGCGAGGACGGGCACGAAGGCCTTCATGACGTGGGGTTCGCCGTGGACGAGCCAGACGCGGGGGGTGCCGGTGGGGTTCAGGAAGGCGAGGAGGTCGTCGCGGTCGGCGTGGGCGCTGAAGCCGCCGATGGTGTAGACGTGGGCGCGCACGGGAACGTCCTCGCCGAGGAGGGGGACGGTGGGTGCAGCCGTCACGATGCGGCCTCCCAGGCTGCCGGGCGACTGGTAGCTCACGACGACGAGGCTGGTGGCGGGCTTCCAGAGGTGATGCCGGAGGTGATGCTGAATGCGGCCGCCCGTCATCATGCCGTTTCCGGCGAGGATGATCGCCGGGCCGTCGTAGCGCCCCAGGCGCCGGGACTCGTCGCCGGTGAGGACGACGTGCAGGGTCGAGGGGCGGAAGGGGTCCTCGCCCCTTTGCAGGGCGTCCCGCAGGGGCGGGATCAGTTCTTCGGCGAACTGGAAGTACGCGCGGGTGGCGCGGGTCGCCATCGGGGAGTCGAGGAAGATCGGGACGCGGGGCACCTCGCCCGACTCCATCAACTCACGCAGGGTGTGGAGGATAACCTGCGCCCGCTCGATGGCGAAGGAGGGAATCAGGATCTTGCCGCCCGCGCGGATGCTCTGGCGCAGGGCCCCCGCGAACTCGGCGAGGGTCGCGGGCCGGGGGCGGTGGACGTGCCCCGCGTACGTCGTCTCGATGACCACCGCGTCGGCGGGGGGCGGGGGCGTGAAGTCGGGTTGCAGCCCGCCCGCGCGGTGGCCGAGGTCGCCCGTCATGATCAACCTCTCGCCCCCCGCCTCGATCAGGAGGTACGCGCTCCCCAGGATGTGCCCGGCCCGGTGCGGCGTGACCCGCAAGGAGCCGACCTGGACCGTCTCCCCGAAGCGCAGGACGGGGCGCAGCAGGGCGAGGGCGCGGTGCACGTCGTCCTCGTCGTAGAGGGGCTCCCTGGCTTCGGGCTCCTTTCCCTCTCGCCGGGCCCGGCGCAGGTCCTGGCGGTAGGCCTCGACCTGGAGGCGGGCGGAGTCGAGCAGCACCGTCTCGGCGAGGACCGCCGTGGGCGGGGTGCAGAACACCGGCCCCCGGTAGCCCCGGCGCACGAGCAGGGGCAGGCGGCCCACGTGGTCGAGGTGCGCGTGCGTGAGGATCACGGCGGCGAGGTCGCGCGGGCCCAGCCCGAAGTCCTCGCGGTTGCGGGCCTCCAGCGCCTCGTCACCCTGAAAGAGGCCGCAGTCGATGAGCACCTCCTCGCCGCCCATCCTCAGGAGGTGCGCGCTCCCCGTGACGGTCAGGGCCGCCCCCAGACTCCGAAGGTGCATGGGGCAGTCTAGGGGTGAGGGCCTTTACCCGGCCTTCAGAAATGGGCGGTGGGGTTGGGGAGGGTGTACGGTCGGGGCATGACGGACCGCTTGATCTTCACGGCCGGGACGGGAACGGAGGCGACGGAGACGCAGGCCACGCCGGGTCCCTCCTCCTCCTCCTTCGGCCGCATCCTGGTCGGCATCGACTTCTCGCGCGCCTCGGAGCACGCGCTGGGGGTAGTGCGTGAGCGGTTTCCCGGGGCCCAGCTTCTGCTGCTGCACGTCACGGACGCGCGGGTCACCGCCACCCCCGACCTGGGGGGAGGTCTGGTCCCGGCGCTGCCCGACCCCGGCTTGCTGCACACGCTGGAGGACTCGGACGCCTCCCGACTGGCCCGCCTCGTGCGGGAGGGCGACGAGACCGAGCAGCTCGTGGGCGACCCGGTCACCGGCATCCTGGAGGCCGCGCGGAGTTGGGGGGCCGACCTGATCGCGGTGGGCACCCACGCGCGGGGCGCCATCGAGCATTTCCTGGTGGGCAGCACGGCGGAGAAGATCGTGGCGCGCAGTCCGGTCCCCGTGCTCACCGTGCGCCTGCCGGAAGGACGCAGATGAAGGTCGGCGTGGTGGGGGCGGGGCTCGTCGGGGCGACCGCCGCCTACGCCCTCACCCTGCGCGGCTCGTGCAGCGACCTCGTGCTCGTGGACAAGGACGAGAAACGCGCCCAGGCCGAGGCCCAGGACATCGCCCACGCCGCGCCCGTCAGCCACGGCACCCGCGTCACGAGCGGCGGGTACGCGGCGCTCTCGGGCTGCCGGGTCGTCGTGATCGCCGCCGGGGCCAACCAGAGGCCGGGCGAGAGCCGCCTCGACCTCCTGGGCAAGAACGCCGCGATCTTCCGCGAGGTGATCCCGCAGGTCGCGGAGCAGACCCCTGAGGCCGTGCTTTTGATCGCCACCAACCCGGTGGACGCGCTCACCGACCTCGCCACCCGCCTCGCCCCGGGGCACGCCGTCCTGGGGTCGGGGACGGTCCTCGACTCCGCGCGCTTCCGGCACCTGATCGCGGGGCAGGCGGGGGTGGACGCGACCCACGTCCACGGCTACGTCCTCGGCGAGCACGGCGACAGCGAGGTGCTGGCCTGGAGCACCGCCACCGTCGCGGGCCTGCCGGTGGAGGACTTCATGCGCGCACGCGGGCTGGAGTGGACAGAGGAGGTCCGGGCCGAGATCGACGCGGGGACCCGCGACGCCGCCGCCGCGATCATCGAGGGCAAGCGCGCGACGTACTACGGCATCGGCGCGGCCCTCGCCCGCATCGCCGAGGCCATTCTAGGGGACCGCCGTTCCATCCTGACGGTCAGTGCGCCGACCGACCCCTACGGGGTGAGCCTGAGCGTGCCGCGCATCGTGGGCGCGCGGGGGGTGGAGGACACCCTGATCCCGCCCCTGCCGCCCGAGGAGGCGCGGGCGCTGGAGGCGAGCGCGGAGGTGCTGCGGCAGACCGGGGCGCGGCCGGGGTGAGGGAGGGCGTCGGGTTCCGCCCGAGGATGCATCAGGTCGTCCGGACGTGGTCTGCGAGCACCTCGCCGAGGACGCGCCTCGCCTCCCCGGCCTTGACGGGATCACTGCCGAAGGACCCGGCAACGGTCAACAGGGCTTTCCACAGGGCCCAGCCCCGTCCCCGTGTCCAGGTGGCGGCGTCCAGCGGGAGCGCCGCGCGGAACGCCTCACGACTCTCCCCGGAGAAGAACGTCCAGGCTATCGCCAGGTCGCAGGCGGGGTCGCCCACGCCGATACCCCCGAAGTCGATGACGGCACTCAGGCGTCCCCCCTGCACGAGCAGGTTCCCGGCGGCTACGTCCCCGTGCAGCCAGACGGGCGGGCCGGGCCACGGGGAGGCCAGCGCGGCCTCCCACACCGACGTCACGGCGTTCGCGTCGATCTCGCCGTTCAGGGTAATCACGGCGTTCCGGGTCTCGGTGTCGTAAACGGTGAGCGGACCACCACGGTGAAAGTTGTGTGGCCCGGGCGGCGGCCCCTCGGCGGGGTCGATCCGCTGTAGGGCGGCGAGGAAATGGGCCAGGGCAGCCGCAAACTGCCGGAGATCGGCGATGCGCGAGGGCGTCGCGTTCTCGCCCTCCAGCCAGCGGTAGACCGACCAGGGCCAGGGATACCCGAGGTCGGGCACGCCCCAGGCGAGAGGAACCGGGATGGGCAGTGGGAGGAAGGGTGCCAGGGTCGGCAGCCAGCGGTGTTCCTTCTCGACCTGCGCGACGTACCTCTCGGCGCTCGGGAGTCGCACGCTCAGGTGCTCGCCGAGGCGAAAGGTCCGGTTGTCCCACCCACTGACGTCCACCGGCCGGACCGGAAGGTGAGCCCAGCGGGGAAACTGCCGGGCGACCAGACCGCTCACCAGCGCCGGGTTGATGTCCACCATTGCGGCCAGCATGGCACGACCAAGGGTCGGCGGGGTGGACCTGAACGCCCTCGCTGCACCGACCACGGAGAAGACCCCCCGGCTCAGGGCGCGGGGGGATTCGTGGGCGTGGTGGGTGAGGTCGTTCCCGGCGTCGTTCTGGGGCTGGTCGAGGAAGCGGGCGGGGTGCCCGGCGTTCCCGTCTCCTCCTCCCCGTCCTGGAACTCGCCCGTGATCGTGCCGCCTACGCCCGCGCGGGCCACCACCTCGTTGCGGTCGAGGTCGTACAGCAGCTCCTGGGCGCGCAGCACGTCGCGGCCCTGCACGCTCTCGGCGGGCTGCTCGGGGGTGCCGATGAGTCGGGCGGTGTTCGCCTGATCGTCGTACTCGACGCGGGCGGCCCTGCTCACGCGCCCCCCCTTGCTGTTCAGGACCACGTTGCCCACCAGAGTGGTCTGCTCCTCGTCCACGTCCACCTCGATGCGCTCGCTCTGGCCGGTGAGCGGGCCGTCGTCGGACGGGCGGGTGAAGCCAATCGGGCCGTCGATGCGGGCAATCCCGTCCGTCTCGTCGTACACGAGCTTCTGGCCCTTGAGTTCGGTCTTGCCCTGGGTGACGAGCACGGTGTCGGGCGCGGGCTTGGGCGTGGCCTCGACGGCGCAGCGGCTGAGGCGGTCGGTCTTGCCGGGGGGCGGTTGGTCGAGGAAGCGGGCGGTCCCGGCGCTCGCCTCCACCCGGCCGTCGCCGCCCTCGCCGCCTTCCCCCTGGCGCTGGGTCACCAGGGCGAGCGGCACGCGGATCACGTTCTTGTCGATGGTGATGCGCACCCCGCCCGGCCCCGTCTCGCTGAAGACGGCGAGGCTGGGGGCATCTGCGGGCTCGTCGTCCTGCGGGCTACAGATCGTGAACACGCCTGTCTCATCGCTGCTCCCGGTGCGGACGATGCGGATGCGCCGCTCCTCGCCGTCGTCCCCCTTGCGCACGAGTTCCAGGCTGGCGTTCTCGGCCTCGGCGGCAGGCGGGGCGGCGTCGGCGGGAGCGGCCGCCGGGGGAGGACTCGCCGGAGCGGAGGGGGTCGGAGCCGCAGGCGCGGGCGCCGTCCCCTGCGCGAGCACCCAGGCGGGGAGCCCGGCCCCCAGGGTGAGGGCCAGGGTCAGGGTCAGGAGCCTGCGCACGTCACCCGCCTCCCCGGCCTACTTCTCGCCGCGCAACTGGAATTGCGCCGTGGGAATCTTGTACGCCGTGTTCAGGGCGCGCACGCGGGCGAGGTCGGTGCGCTGCTCCAGGGCGCCGCTCGCGGGAGCCCTCACGGTCGCCTTCGTCTTGCTGTCTACGCTCACGGCGTTGCCGACCACGTAGGCGACGTTCTTCCGGTCGTCGTAGTACACGGCGTCCCCGGTCGTCGTGAGGGTGCCCTGCACCAGCCGCACGCCGCCGCGCACGTACAGGGTCTTGGACTTCGTGAGGGCCCGGACCTCCTGCCCGGTCATCACGAGTTCCTTCTGGTTGCCCTTGGCGGCGCGGGTGAGGCTGGGGGTGCCCGTGAGCTGGGCGAGTTCGCGGTCCTCGTCGAAGATGAGTTTATCGGCCTTGCCGGTCTGGTTGCCGCTCCTGAGCTGGACGTTCCCGGTGCTCGTGGAGACGTTGTTGTCCACGTCGAGGCTCATCTGCCCCGCGCTGATGTTCACGGGGTCGTCGTTCGCCCGGTCGGCGGGCAGGAAGGTCGCGGTGGGGCTGCCGCCCATCACGCCCTGCCCGGTCGCCTCGCTGTAGGCGAGCTGCCCGCCCTTGGCGGTGAGGCGCCCGCGCGTGACGACCACGCTGCCCGTGAAATTCGAGGTGCGCTTCCCCTTCGCCTGGATCAGCGGCGTTCCGGCAGGCGCGGCGAGGGTCGCCTGCGAGGCCTGAATCTGGAGGGTGCTCACGGTCGCCTTGACGGGGCTTCCGGTGAAGGACAGCGGCCCGTTGCGCAGGTCGCCGCGCGGCGCCCCCTGGATGTTGATGATGCGGCTTTCGGGCGTGACGCTCTGGGCGAGCACGGTCGTCGCGGCCAGGGCAAAAGTCAGGGTCAGTTTCTTCACGGGGTTCTCCTGTCTGATCGGGTGTGGCTCAGGAAGCCGTGCTCAGCGGCACGCGCTTCCCGTTCTCGCAGGTCTCGGTCGCGTCGGGGTCCCAGCCGAGGGTGGAGTCCTCGCCGCTGTCCTCGACCCGGAAGTCAAAGCTCATGCGCAGCCGGGTCACGCGGCCCGTCAGCGAGGGCGAGTCCACCCGCGCCACGGGCGCGCTGAAGCCCGACCCCTGCTCGACCCGCACGGGCTCTGTTGGCGTGCCGCTCAGGTCGATGTTCGCACACTGCTGCACGAGGGTGATTTTGGCCTGACGGGTCAGCATGTTGTCTTGGGCGTCGATGGTGAGATCGGGGGCGACGAGCGTCGCGTCGAGCACGAACTTCCCGGTCGGCTGGCCGTCTGCTCGGCGCTCGCGCAGCCAGCGCCCGCCGTCCGACAGCCCCGCGAGGTGGGTCTCCCCCTTCAGGGGATCGCTCTGGACCTCGGAGGCCCGAAATCTCCACACGGCGTCCGCGTCGCGCGACGGGTAGAGGGAGAGAGAAACGCCCTGGAGCCGCGCCCCCGTCCGCGTCTCGTCCGCGCTCCCGGACGGCAGGAACGCGAACACGAGCGCGAACACCGCGAGCGCGACGAGTACATACAGCCCCGCTTTCAGCACGGGGGCAATCTAGCGCGGGGGGGCGGTGAGAGAGATGGGCATGGGCTGACAGGCGTGAGGAACGGCGGGGGTGGGTTGGGGGTGGGACGTGGAGGCTCACCCTCACGGTTCCTCCGCCGCCCTTCCGAGATCAGGGGTTCTCCCGCTCAGCGCACCAGCAACCAGGACTGCGGCGGAGGGGTGTTCTGGGCTTCAAGGGTGGTGCGGTAGATCGTGACGCCCTGGATCATGTCCGTCGCGAAGCGTCTCACCAGGCTGTTCCAGCCCTTGCGCAGGGTCAGGTTGGCCGAGACGTTGTACTGGTGCTTCGTCTCCGGGTTATAGACGATGATGCACTTTTGCTCGCCCACCACCTTCACGTCCCGGTCGACGTACACGAGGTTCAAGACCGAACCGGGGGCCTCGGGAATTAGGCGGCGGTAGGGCGCGGGAACCGGGGAGGTCTGCGGCAAAACGGCGGTGGCCCCGCCCTCGGCCAGCGGAACGATCAGGGACGAGACTTCCGCACCCAGCACCCCGGCCGGTTCGGCTTTCAGGGAACGGACGGGGCAGGAGGCACGGCGCTCCTGTTCGCCCGAATACGACCAACCCCGCCAGAGCACGCTCTCGACCTGCCCGAGGAGCCGGGCGGGCGGCTGAACGAGGGTTGCCCGAAAGGAGCCGTCCACCTGCACTTCCCCGATCACCGCCTCCTGAGGCCAGGTCAGGGAAATGGGGAGGGGTCGCGCCTCGGCAAACCCGGGAAGGCGGCCCGAGAGGGTCACCTCCGCACCCAGAAACGCCTCACTCGCCGCCGGGAGGCGTTCGGGCTCCTCCACAATGGCGACCCGGGAGCAGGCCGCAAGCAGCAGGAGGGCGGGGAGGCACAGCCCCCAGGGGCGAGTCAGCCCGTTGGTCATTCCTCCTTATACAGGGATGCAGGGTGGGGAAAGCGGGCGAGTCTGCATCTGCGGCCCCGCCGGGTGGTCCGGGCCCTTCTCCCCAGCCCACCGACCACTTACCCTCTCCCCCATGATCGACACCCACTGCCACCTCGACTTCCTTGACGACCCGGCCTCCGCGCGGGGCGAATTCGGCCTGACGGGCATGGTCTGCATCGGCGCGAGCCCCGAGCACGCCCGCAACGCCCTAGCCCTCGCCGAACGCTACGAGGACGTGTGGGCGACGGTGGGCCTGCACCCGACGAGCATGGGGGAGGACGGGCCGGAGACGCGGGCGGAGATCGAGCGCCTCTCCCAGCACCCCCGCGTCGTCGGCATCGGGGAGAGCGGGCTGGACGACTACTGGGACGACACGCGGCGGGCGGCGCAGGTCGCGGCCTTCGAGTGGCAGCTCAACCTGGCGCGGCGGACGGGCAAACCGCTCGTCATCCATGTGCGGGACAAGGCCGGGGAGGAGCGGGCCCAGAGAGGCGTGATCGACGTGCTCTCGGTGTGGCCGGATGTGCCCGTCATCCTGCACTGCTTCAGCGGGCACCCGGGGCTGCTGGAGTGCGGGTCGGAGCGCGGCGCGTACTTCGGGTTCGCGGGGAACACGACCTACAAGAACGCGCGGGAGATTCAGGAGGCCGCCCGCGCCGTCCCCCTCGACCGTCTGCTCGTGGAGACGGACGCGCCCTTCCTCGCCCCCGTCCCTCAGCGCGGGAAGCCCAACCGGCCCGGCTACGTGCACCATACCCTCAGCTTCATCGCCGGGCTGCGCGGCCTGGACGCCGGGGAACTGGAGCGGGTGACCGACGAGAACGCACGCCGTGTCTACAACCTTCCCACGCCGACGCCGTAGACTCGGTTCAACCACCAGCAACCGAGCCTCCCGGGAAAGGGCCGACCACCGACCACTTCCCACTCACCCCTGACCGGAGTCCCCATGATCGACGAATTCGCTGTCCAAGACCTCTTCCCCACCGACGAGAGACTCATCCGCGAGAGCGTGCGCGCCTTTTGTGAGGCCGAACTGATGCCGTGTGTCGCCGACTGGTGGGACCACGCCGAGTTGCCCGTGCGGGACGTGATGCGCCAGTTCGGGAACATGGGCTTGCTCGGCCCGACCACCCCCGAGGAGTACGGCGGGGCCGGGGTGTCCTACAGCGCCTACGGGGCGATGATGTACGAGCTGGAGCGGGTGGACAGCGGCCTGCGCAGCGCGGCGAGCGTGCAGGGCAGCCTCGTGATGTACCCCATCTACACCTACGGCTCGGAGGAGCAGCGCCGGAAGTACCTCCCCGGCCTCGCCTCGGGCGAACTGATCGGCTGCTTCGGCCTCACCGAGCCCGACGGCGGCTCCGACCCCGGCGCGATGCGGACCCGCGCCCGCAAGGACGGGAACGAGTACGTCCTGAACGGCAACAAGATGTGGATCACCAACTCGCCGGTCGCCGACCTCGCGGTGGTCTGGGCGAAGGACGAGGGGGGCGTGGTGCGCGGCTTCATCGTGCCGACGGACACGCCGGGCTTCAATGCCCCCGCCCTCCACCGCAAGATGAGCCTGCGCGCCTCGGTCACGGGCGAGATCGTGCTGGAGGACTGCCGTGTGCCCGAGGGGAACCTGCTGCCGGGGTCGAACGGGCTCAAGTCCCCCCTCTCCTGCCTGACCTCCGCCCGCTTCGGGATCGCGTGGGGGGCGATGGGAGCGCTGGAGATGGTCTTGCAGACGGCGCTCGACTACACCGGCAGCCGGACCACCTTCGGCAAGCCCATCGCGGGCCGCCAGCTCGTGCAGGACAAGCTCGTGCGGATGGCGACGGACCACACGACGGGTCTGCTCCTCGCCTGGCGGCTGGGGCAGCTCAAGGACGCGGGGCGGATGAACTTCGCCCAGGTGTCGATGGCAAAGCGCAACAACGTGCGGGTGGCGCTGCAAGGCGCCCGCCTCGCCCGGGAGATGTTGGGCGGAAACGGGATCACGACCGAGTACCCGGTCATCCGCCACATGCTGAACCTGGAGACCGTGGACACCTACGAGGGCACGCACGACATCCATACCCTGATCGTGGGGCGGCACCTAACGGGGGTGGGGGCGCTGGAGTGAGCGGGGGAAAGCCGCACGTCTTTATCAATCCATACGGCTCCGATGATCCTTACGTGTTTGTCATCGTGGAGGCCCCAATGGGCGTGACCTACGGCGAGCAGTGCATGGGACTGGCTTGTGACCAACGCAAGATCGAGGGCTTTCTAATTCCGACCTTCGCAGATGCCGGGCTGCTTACCAACTTCTTTGAGCGGTTCCAGGGCTGGCCTCCCGGCGTCAAGGAGGAGTGGAAATCAGCCGATGCGGAAGAACTCGCCCTCCTTGTTGAAGGGATACGAGTCTGGCGAACGTATTCCGATACGGAAGGCCGAACGGACGAGCCACACTTCCTCACGCTGGACCGTAACCGTCTCGCGGAATCCACAGAGGCATGGGTAAGGGTCCTCACCCCCTACGGCCCCGGCGTGCTGGTCTTCCCCAACAGCGACTGAAACTTATTTCCGAGGCCCCTACACCACCCGCCCCACCTCCTGCCCGTCGCGGAACTGGTGGACGATGCTCTGATCTCCCCCCTCCGTCACGCCCAGTTCGACCAGCAGGCCCACGGCGTAGCGGTAGAGTCCTTTTTCCCCCTGGAGCGTGTACCGCTGGAGTTTTTCCCTCGCCTCCAGCACGCCGCCCCAGCCTCGCCCGTCTCCCAGCAGCCTCGTCTCCACGACGAGCAGGTTGAGGTGGTTCTCCTCGCGGTAGTGGACGATGATGTCGGGGTAGGCGTGCGTGACGGTGTGGGCGGCGTCCTCGGCCTCCCCCTCGCTCAGGCCCTGGCGCACGAGGTTGCGGCGCAGGTCGCGCTGGCGGGGGCGGCTCATGGAGGGGAAGTCGTACGTGTCCTCGTCCACCCGGCTGTTGCGGCTGTACTCACAGTCGGTGTGGAAGCCGGGAAACTGCCGCTCCAGGTAGACGGCGAGGCGGTGGGTCACCGTCTTCTGGCCCAGCCTGCGCTCGATCAGCACGCGGTCGAAGGCCCACAGCTCGGCGAGCGCCCGCTGAAAACGTTCGAGAATGACGGCCTCCTCCGGACACTCAAGCACCACGGGCAACATGGGTCAGGGTACCTGGATTCCAACCCCATCAGGTTCGCCGGGGCTGGACAGGATCAGGCGGGCGGGTCCGCTTCAGGCTCCGGACCCCTGCCCTCTCTCACCACCAGCCCCGCCGCTTGAAGGAGTACGCGAGCAGCCCGCCGATCAGGAGGAAGCTGCCCCACGCGAGGGCGTACCCGTAACGCCACGACAGCTCGGGGATGAAGTGGAAGTTCATGCCCCACACGCCCGCCAGGAAGGTCAGCGGCAGGAAGATCACGCTCACCGCCGTCAGGGTCCGCATGACCTCGTTCATGCGCTGGCTTTGCAGGTTCAGGTGCAGGTCGAGCAGGCTGGTGAGGTAGTCGCGCAGGCCGTCGAGGCGCCCGCTCGCCCGGCTGAAGGAGTCCTGCACGTCGCGGTAGCGCACGGCGTCGGCGCTGGTGGGGTCGCCGTAGCGGGTGAGCAGCAGGGTGGCCTCGCGGGCGTCGGCGCTCAGGCGGCGGGCCTGGGCGAGCAGATGCTTGAGGTCGAAGACTTTCGGAATGGGATTGTGGCGTTGGTTCTGGAAGACCTCCTCCTCCAGGGCGTCCACCCGCTCCTCTAAGCGGTCGGCGAGGACGAAGAAGGTGTCGGCGGTCTGGTCGAGGAGTTCGTACACGACCTCGCCCGGCGTGTTCACGCTCTCGCGGCCCACGAGGTTCCACACGCTGCCGAGCGCCCGGGTGCCCGCGCTGCTGATCGTCAGCACCGCTTGGGGAAAGGCGAAGATGCTGACGCGCTCGGTGAACTCGTCGGGCTCCTCGGGCCGAGTGAAGGAGCGCACCGTGATGAAGGCGTGCTCGGGGTAGCCCTCCGCGCGGCTCCAGTGCCCCTGTTCCAGCGCGTCCTCCACGGCGAGGCGGTTGAGGGGAAAGGCCAGTCTGAGGCGGGCGAGTTCCTCCCCCGTGACCCCCTGCGCGTCCACCCAGACGCCTTCGGTCTCCCCATTCCAGGTGAGGTCGGCTCCCCCTAAGGTCTTGGCGCGGATCATGGGGCAGATCGTAGAGCGTGGCCGGGAGGCGGCGGGGCGCTTCCCCCACGTTCGCCCCCCACCTCCCCTATCCTGTCCCCCATGAGCGTGTGGCTGTGGGTGATGGCGGGCGGGGCCCTGGGGGCGGCGGCGCGGCACGGGATCATGCTCGCCCTGGCGCCCGTGGTGACCCGAACCGGGTTTCCGGCCTCCGTCCTGCTCATCAACGTGCTCGGCTCCTTCCTGCTCGGGCTGACGGTGGCGCTCGTGGGGCGGGGCGTGTGGCCGCCCGAGGTGCGCCTGGCCTTCGGGACGGGGGTACTGGGCGCCTTCACCACCTTCTCGACCTTCAGCGTGGACGTGGACGGGCTGCTGGGACGCGGAGCGGGAGGCCTCGCGGCCCTCTACGCGGGGCTGAGCGTGGTCCTGGGCGTGCTTGCGGCGGCGCTGGGTCGCTGGCTGGGAGCGCGGCTGTGACCGGGCGCCGGAAGAAGGGCAGGGCGGAGACGACGCGCCCGCCCGAGCACTTCCTGGAACTCGCGGACGTGCTGAACTACGTCGGGCAGGTCATCGCGCGGGGGGTGCCGGGGGGCGTGTGGGTGCGGGCGGAGATCGCCTCGATCACGGACCGCCGCCACCTGTACCTCGACCTCGTGCAACTCGAAAGCGGGGTGGAGGTCGCCAAGTGCCGGGCGACCGTGTGGGCGCGCGAACGCGCCCTTCTGGAGGGTAAGTTCCGCCGGGCGACGGGCGGGACGCTGACCTCAGGCCTCAAGGTGCTCCTCTTCTGCACCGCCGAGTTTCACCCGCAATACGGCTTCTCGCTCAACGTCGTGGACCTGTCCCCCGAGTTCACCCTGGGGGACGCGCAACTCAAGCTGGAGACCCTGCGCGAGACGCTGGTGCGCGGGGGTGTCTACGGCCTCAACCGCGCGCTGCCCGCCCCCACCGACTTCGCGCGGGTGGCAGTGATCAGCCCGGTCGGCGCGGCGGGCCTGGGCGACTTCCGGCGCGAGACGGACCCGCTGGAGGCGGCGGGGGTGGTCGAATTCCTGTACCTGGAGGCCACCTTCCAGGGCCGGGAGGCGGGGGAGAGCCTGGCGGAGGCCATCGGGGAAGCGAGGGAGGCGCACGCGGAGGACCCCCTCGACGCGCTGGTGATCATCCGGGGTGGGGGCGCGGTGACTGACCTAGCGTGGCTCAACGACCTGGAGGTGAGCCGGGCGCTCGCCACCTTCCCGGCCCCCGTGATCACCGGACTCGGCCACGCCCGCGACGACACCCTTCCCGACGAGGTGGCCTGCATCCGCACCGACACGCCGAGCAAGGCCGCCGGGCTGATCGTGCGCACGGTGGTGGGCGCGGCGGCCCAGGCGCAGGAGGACGCCCGCACCATCCGCGCCCACGCCCGCGAGGCGCTTCTCGAAGCGGACGCCGGGGCACAGTGGGCGCTCGACCGCGCCCTGGGTGCCGCCCGCCGCCACGCCGAGGCCGCCCACGCCGAGGTGGACGCCCTGATGCGGCAAGCACTCGGCCTGACCCCCGAGAGGACGCTGGCGCGCGGTTACGCGCTCGTGCGGGACGAGGCGGGCAGGCCGGTCACGCGGGCGGCGGGGGTGGGGGCGGGGCAGCCCCTCACCCTGGAGTTCGGGGACGGGGTGGTGCGGGTGCGGGGGGAAGGCGAGGCGCGAGAGTGAAGCCCCCGCCTGAGCAGGGGCCCGTTCAACCCTTGGGCGGCGGGCCCCTTACTTGCGGGTGAGGTGGCAGTCCCCGGCGTTCTCGGCGAGCGTTTTGAGTCCCGCCAGTTCCGACTGGCTCTTGAGCCGCTGCCCCAGAATCTGGAAGGACATCCTGTCCCCCTGCACCAGATAGCCCTCCGCCGTACGCCAACCGGGACCGCTGGGGGCCGCAAAACACGCCAGGATGGTTTCGTGCCGTGTCCCGCCGTCGTCCACGACATCGGAGCTGTCGACCGCCATGACGAAGTCTTGTTCGCCGTCGACGAAGATCACGGCCGAGTCGGGCTTGGCTCCATCGGCGTCGTACTCCCAGTCGCCGTCCCGGTCGCGCTCGCCCCTGGTGCGCACGGTCAGCGTCACGTTCACGGCCTCCTTGCTCCTGGTCGTGCCAGTCAGGGTGAGGACGTCCCCCGGCGCGAGGGGCGCGACGGGCGCGGCCATCGAGGCGCAGGCGGCGAGGAGCAGGGTGGGCAACAGCAGAAGCTTCTTCATGCCCGACTCACTCTATACACATAAAGTTTGACGAAAGCCACACATGCGGGCCGACCGGCCAACCCCGTCGGGTGCATTTCCCTCTACCCCAGCATCAGCGCGTGGAGTTCCTCCATCAGGGCCTCGCCCTCGTCGATCGTGCGGGCGACGACGAAGATGGTGTCCTCCCCGGCGATGGTGCCCACGATGTCGTCGCGGCGCAGCTTGTCGAGGAGGAGGGCGACCCCCGCCGCGTGGCCGTCGGCGGTGCGGATCACGAGCATGTTCTCGCCCCGGTCCACGTCCCGCACGAAGTTCTGGAAGAGGCGTTCGAGCTGGTCACGCACGTCGTTGTGGCCGCTGACCTGCGCGAGCGCGTAGCGGTGGCGGCCCTTACCGATGGGCAGCCGCACCAGCCGCAGTTCGTTGATGTCACGGCTGACCGTCGCCTGGGTGACCTGCACGCCTTCAGAGCGCAGCCGCTCGACGAGTTCGGCCTGCGTGGAGACACTCTCCCGCGCGATGATGTCCTGAATGCGCTTCTGGCGCTGTTCCTTGCTGAGCACACGCCATCCTATGCATAAGTGCTGAATAATTCAACCGAGGTGTCCCGGTTCCCGACCGCCGTGTCAGAACAACCGGACGCGGCGCCCTCTCAGGTTTCCCGCCGCCGCTCGCGGACCCGGCACGCCTCGTCCAGCAGGCGGCGGGCCACCTCGCGCTTGCTCAGGCGGGGCCACGCCTCGTGGGAGCCGTCGGGGCGCACGAGCGTCACCTCGTTGTCGTCGCCGCCGAACGCGGTGCCCTCGCGGGTAGGGTAGTTGAGGAGGATGAAATCGGCGTTCTTGCGCCGCGCCTTGAGGGCCGCCCGCTCGACCCCGGCGTGCGTCTCCATCGCAAAGCCGACAAGGACCCGGTTCCCCTTCTGCACCCCCAGCTCCGCGAGGATGTCGGGGTTGGGGGTGAGGTGGACCGTCACGTCCCCCGCCACCTTGGCCTGCTTCTCGTCCGAACGCTCGGCCGCGCGGTAGTCGGCGACCGCCGCCGTCATCACCACGATTTCCGCGTCCCCCGCCGCCCCCACCACCGCGTCCCGCAGCTCCAGGGCGCTCTCGATGCGGACCACCCGCACGCCACTCGGATCGGGGAGACTCACCGGGCCGGTCACGAGCGTCACCTCCGCCCCCCGGTCGCGCGCCTCCTCGGCGACCGCTAAGCCCATCTTGCCGCTCGACGGGTTGCTGATGAAACGCACGGGGTCGAGGTACTCGCGGGTGGGTCCGGCGGAGACGACGACCTTCACCCCCTCCAGGTCGCGCGGGGTGGGGGGGGCGAGCAGGGCCAGCACCGCCTCCGCGATGTCCTCGGGCTCGGCCATCCGCCCCATCCCCGTGCCCTCCCCGCGCGAGCCGAAGGCGCCGTAGACGGGACCCAGGAAGGTGTGCCCCCACCCGCGCAGCCGCTCAGCGTTCGCCCGCACCGCCGGGTGTTCCCACATGCGCTCGTTCATCGCCGGGACCCACAGCACGGGGGCGCGGACGCTGAGGAGGGTCGCCGAGGCGAGGTCGTCCGCCCGCCCGGTCGCCGCCCGCGCGAGGAGGTCGGCGGAGGCGCCCACGACCACCACCGCGTCCGCCCGCGAGAGGGTGAGGTGCTGGGCGTCGGGGCGGGGCGTAAACCACGTCCCGTCAGTCGCCACCTCTATGTCCGCCGCCGTCGCCAGGCTGAGTTCGGTGACGAAGGCCAGGGACGCCCGGGTGGCGATCACCCGCACCCGCGCACCCCGCTCGCGCAGCCGCCGCAGCACGCTCGGCGCCTTCACCGCCGCCATGCTGCCCCCCACGACGACGAGAACGGAGGCGGGCAGGGTTGGGGCGGAAGCGTTCACGGGGGCAAGTCTACGGGTCGGGGGCGCGGGCGGTTTCGGTGGCCGCCGACATTCGGGGAGGAGAGGGGGTGCTGTGAAGGTCCGGCCACCTCCCCGGGCGGGCGGTAGACTCGCTCCCGTGACCCCCCGAACCGACAGCGAGCGGGTGCTGAGCGTGCCCGCCGACCAGACCCGTTGGGAGACCTTCGCCCCCCGCTACGCCCGGCTCCAGGCCGCCGAGCTGACGCCGGAGGCCGTGCCCGCCTGGCTCGCCGAGTGGAGCGCGCTCGACGCCGAGCTGATGGGCGTGAGCGCCAAGCTCGCCACCCTGGCCGACCTCCACACGGACGACGCGGCGGTTCAGGCCCGCTACGCGACCTTTCTGGAGGAGGTCGTGCCGCAGACGACCCGCGCCGACCACGCCCTCACCGAGAAGTTGCTCGCGGTGCCGGGGTACGTCCCGGCACCCGACTTCGCCCTGAACTACCGCCGCTTCCGGGACGCCGCCGCCCTCTTCCGCGAGGCGAACGTGGAGCTGGGCGTGGAGCACGAGGCGCAGATGAACCGCCACGGGGTGATCACCGGGAACCAGAAGGTTTCCTTTCGCGGCGAGACGCTCACCGTCCCCCGGGTGGGGCAGCACCTCGACAGCCCCGACCGGGCGGAGCGCGAGGAGGCGCGGCGGGCACTTGACGCCAGCCGCCTGGAGATTGCCCCTGAACTCGACGCCCTGATGCTGAGCCTGATTCGGACGCGGCGGCAACTCGCGCGCAACGCCGACCTCGGCAACTACCGCGACTACGCCTGGAAGCGCCTCGACCGGGTGGACTACACCCCGGAAGACTGCCTCGCCTTCCACGCGGCCGTGCGGGGCGAGGTCGTGCCCCTCGCCGGGCGGATGATGGCGGACATCGCCTCCCGGCTGGGCCTCGACTCGGTGCGCCCGTGGGACTACAACCGCAACAACCTCCTCGACCCGGGGGGACGCGAGGCGCTGAAACCCTTCCGCACGGGCGCCGAACTCGAAACGCTCGCGCAGACGGCCCTGGGCGAGCTGGACCCTGAGCTGGGCGGGCGCTTCCGGGCCATGCGGGGCAGCCTGCTCGACCTCGAATCGCGCCCGGGGAAGATGACCCACGCGTACTGCCAGTACTTCCCGGTCACGAACGAACCCTTCGTCCTGATGAACGTGGTGGGCACCGCCGAGGACGTGCGGGTCCTCTTCCACGAGGTCGGGCACGCCTTCCACGGCTTCCTGAGCGGGGACGCGCAGCCGCTGGTGTGGAACCGCTGGAGCCCCATCGAGTTCATCGAGATTCCCAGCATGGCGATGGAATTCCTGACCCTGGACCACCTGGGGCACGTCTTCCCGCCCGAAGAACTCGCCCGCTACCGGGAGAAGCAGCTTCAGGGCGTGGTGGCCTTTCTCCCCTGGGCCGCCCAGATGGACGCCTTCCAGCACTGGCTCTACGCCGAGGCGGAGGGAGACATCACGGTGGCCGACCTCGACGCGAAGTGGCTCGAACTCGACCGCACCTTCCACCCCTTCGTGAACTGGGAGGGCCTGGACGAGGGGGCGCGGGCGAAGGGCTGGCAGTATTACCACATCTTCCGCACGCCCTTCTACTACATCGAGTACGCGATGTGTTACCTCGCCGCCGTGGGGGTGTGGCGCTCGTTCCAGGCGGACCCGGCCCGCGCCCTGGAGGACTACAAGGCGAGCCTGCGCCTGGGCAGCACCGTGCCCGTTCCCGAGCTGTACCGGGCGGCGGGGGTGGAGTTCCGCTTCGACCGGGAGTACATCCGGGGCCTGATGGCCTTTCTGGAGGAGCAACTCGGGACCTCCGCCTGACCCCCGAAACCCTTAGTCGCCCTCCGCCACCTTGCGGATGTACTTCCCGGCCGGGGTACGCACACTACCCCCATGACGACGCGCACCCTGACCGTGACCCCGTTCGACCCCGTGGCGGCGTCCCCGCAATCGAGGCTCGCGGTCGGGCGTCTTCTTTCCGAGAGCGAGACCTTCACCCATCCCGACGACCCACCCCGCAGGCCCGAGCGCGAGGCGGTGTGGATCACCCACGTCACCCCCGGCGAGGCCGCCACGCACTTCGCCGTCTGGGACGATGACGAGCACACCCGGGCGCTGGGCTGGACCAGCCTGGAGTACAGCCTGACCCAGAACCTGCACGCCGCGCACGCCCGGCTCACCGTCCACCCCGCGTGGCGCCGCCGGGGCCTGGGGCAGGGCCTCGCCCGGGCGCTGGGGGAGACCGCCCGCCGGGAGGGCCGCCGCCTCGTCACCTTCGGCACCACGAACCGCCTCCCCGCCGGGGAAGCCTTTGCCCGCCGCCTGGGGGCCGAGCCCGCCCTCACCCTGCGCCAGAGCCAGCTCGACCTCGCCGCCATTCCCGACTCGTTGCTGGACGCCTGGACGGCCCGCCCCGAGGGGGACCCGTACCGCCTGCACCTCTGGGAACGCATTCCTGAGGACTTCCTGGAGCGGGCGGCAGACGTGTTCATGGTGATGAACACCGCGCCCCGGGGCGACCTCGACGTGGACGACTTCCAGGTCACCCCCGAGATGATCCGCGCCTGGGACGACATGATCGCCGAGGGCGGGGAGGTCCGCCCGCTGCTGGCCGCCGAGGACACCCGCACCGGGGAACTCGCCGGGTACACCGAGGTCTTCTGGAGCCCCGAGCGCGCGGCCCTCGTCTACCAGGGGGCGACCGCCGTGCGCCCCGCCGCACGCGGGCAGGGCCTGGGCAAGTGGCTCAAGGCCGCGATGGTCCGCCACGTCCGCGTCCACTGCCCCCGCGCAAGGGTCGTCCGCACGAACAACGCCCACGAGAACGCCGCCATGCTGAGGATCAACGTGGCGCTGGGGTTCACCCCCTGGGCCGAGTTCACCGAGTGGCAGGTGCGGCTGGAGGACAGGAAGGGATGAGGGTTGAGGGGTGGGTGATGAGGGGCTGAGGGTGATCTCCCTGGCCCCTTTCGCCTGCTGGCTGCCAAGCCCAGCCTCGGCAAGCAGCCCTGCGGGTTCAAAGTCGTGGTAATGCGGTTTCACCTGAATTTGCAGGCGGAAGGCAGGGGTGGGGCGGTGGAGGTGGTCACACGCTCCCTCTCCCCAACCCTCTGCTTCGCAGCTCTACGAGTCACCCACGAGGGGAGGGGGAGAAAAGATGATGAAGCCTTTGCTTTTCAAAACGCCAATCTGGACGCCCTACGGGTGTCCGCGAACGGGCGGCCCAGGCCCACGACCACGTCGGCTCGCGCAGCGAGACGGTGGGCCCGCAGATGGGACGCGACAAGATCACACATTGCGTTCAGAGGAACACGTCCACCCGCGCCACCCGTGTGTCCTTGCCGAGCGCAGCGGAAAGCTCCCCCTGCCCCCTTTGGGGGTAGGGGGTGGGGGGTGGGGGCAAACCGTGGCAAGACGCCCGGCCCACCAAAGCCACTCCCGACAAGCCCGGGGCTATCCTCAAACCCATGACCGCCTCCCCCCCTGCCCTCCCCCTCAACCTCCTGAGCATCCAGTCGTGGGTGAGCTACGGCCACGTCGGCAACGCCGCCGCCGTCTTCCCGCTGCAACGCCTGGGCTTCGAGGTCTGGGCGATCAACACGGTCCAGTTCTCCAACCACACCGGCTACGGGGCATGGACGGGCACCGTCTTCCCGCCCGAACACGTCGCCCAGATCATCGACGGGATCGAGGCGCGCGGGGCCCTCCCGACCTGCCACGCCGTCCTCAGCGGCTACATGGGCAGCGAGGGCACGGTGGGCGCGGTGGTGGGCGCCGTGCGGCGGGTGCGGGCGGCCAACCCGGAGGCCCTCTACTGCTGCGACCCCGTGATGGGCGACGTGGGGCGCGGCGTGTTCGTGCGCCCGGAACTCCCCGACCTGATCCGCGCCCAGGCGATCCCCGAGGCCGACGTGGTGACGCCCAACCAGTTCGAGCTGGAGCTGCTGACGGGGCGCCCCGTGACGACGCTGGCGGAGGCGCTGGAGGCGGCGCGCACCCTGCGAACCCGGATGCGGGAGGGCGGGCCGCGCATCGTGGTCGTGACCAGCCTCGTGCGGGAGGACGCGCCGGGGGACGTGATCGAGACGCTGGCGGTGACCGAGGAGGGCGCCTGGCTGTGCCGCACGCCGCTGATCCCCCTCGATCCCCCCCGCAACGGCACCGGGGACGCCATCGCCGCGCTGTTCTTCGGGCACTACCTCCAGAGTGGGGACGCGGGAGAGGCCCTGGCTCTGAGCATGAGCGCCCTGTACGGGGTGCTCGACCTCACCCACCGGGCGGGGACGCGCGAGATTCAGCTCGTCGCCGGGCAGGAGGAATTCGTGCGGCCCTCACGGGTGTTCGGGGCCGAGCGGGTGGGCTGAGGGGAGGGGCGCACGTGACGGCGGTCGCCCTGCTCGCTGACGTTCACGGCAACCTGGCCGCCCTGGAGGCCGTGCTGGCCGAGCCTGAGGTTCGGGCCTGCGATGAGGTGGTGTTTCTGGGCGACGCCGTGATGAACGGTCCCCGGCCCGCCGGATGCTTGGCGCTGCTGATGGAACTCGGCCTCCCCGCCGTCATCGGCAACACCGACCTGGAGGTGTTAGCCGGGGCCGATCCCGTTGCGGCGTGGGCCAGGGAGCGGCTCTCCCCCGAGGGGCTCCTGTTCCTGGCGCGGCTGCCCCTGACCTTCCGTCCGGCTTGGGAGGGACCGGGTTCGGCTCAGGCGGAGGGCGACGCCCGGGACCTGCTGCTCATGCACGCCTCGCCCCGCAGCCCCTTCGATCTGCCCATCCTCGAACCTCACCCCCTGGGCACGACGTTCACGCGCGCTTCCGCCGACGGGGAACTGCGGGCCATGTTTCGCGGACACTGCGCCGGACTCAGCGTCTTCGGCCATATCCATTACGCCTCGTGGCGACGGCTGGGCGGGCAGGCCCTCGCCTCGGTCGGGTCCGTCGGCTTCCCATTCGACGGGGACCGACGCGCGGCTTACGGGGTCGTCACCTGGCGCGGTGGAGGCTGGACGCTCGACCACCGCCGCGTGTCCTACGACAGCGAGGCCGTGGCGCGGGAGGTGGAGGCCTCCGGCCTGCCCTTCGCCTCCCGCTCGGCGGCGATGCTCCGGCAGGCCCGCTGGTTGCCCCGCCCGGGCTGAGCCACAAAGGCCCTACCCTGCCCTATTCAGCGACGCCGCGATGGGCACGTTGCTCGCCAGCAGCCTCAACCGGGTGAGGTCGGCGGGCGCCACCCACGCCAGGGCCCGGTGCTCCAGCGGGCGCGGCTCGTCCGAGAGCAGCCGCACCCGCAGCGCCACGAGCGTGAAGGCGCCCACCGGGGTGTCGAGGTGCGAGCGGTACACCTCCTCGCCCACCGTCACCTCCGCCCCCAGCTCCTCGCGCCACTCACGGGCGAGCGCTCCCTCGACCGTCTCGCCGTTCTCCACCTTGCCCCCCGGGAACTCCCACTGCCCCGCCGCCCACGCGGGGGAGGACCGGGCGCCCACGAGCACCTGCCGCACCCCGCCCGGCCCCTCGCGCTCCAAGATGCCCGCCACGACCGTTCGCATGGGGGCAGTCTGGCGCATGAGGGGGAAGCGCCCGTCGGCCCTCCACCCTTTTTGAACCCGGTACACTTCCCCCATGACCTACGACAGCGTGCGGCTCTCCCGCGAGGGGGAGGTGGCGACCCTGACCCTGGCCCACCCCAAGGGCGCCTTCGGCCCGGCGACGTGGCGGGACCTTCCCTTGGCGCTCGGGGAACTGGGGGACGCGCGGGTGCTGGTCGTGCGCGGCGAGCGGCACTTCAGCGTCGGGCTGGACGTGGCGGCGACGGCGCCCGTGATTGCCCCCGCGCTCGGGGACCCGGCCCGTTTCAAGGCCGTGGTGGACGAGATGCACGCGGCCATCGAGGGGCTCGCCGCGCTGCCCGTGCCCGTGGTCGCCGCCATCGACGGCTGGTGCATCGGGGCGGGGCTGGAACTCGCCGCCGCCTGCGACCTGCGGCTGTGCAGCGCGGGGGCCCGCTTCAGCCTGCCCGAGGTGAAGCTCGGCATCACCGCCGACCTGGGGGGCCTTCAGCGTCTACCCCTCCTGATCGGGCGGGGCCGCGCCGCCCACCTCGCCCTGACCGGGGAGCCCATCGACGCGGCGACCGCCGAACGCTGGGGCCTCGTCACCGAGGTGCTGCCCGACGCGGAAAGCCTGTACGCCCGCGCCCGGAACCTCGCCGCGCACCTCGCCTCCCTGCCGCCCAAAGCTGTCGAGGGGACCAAGCGCACCCTGCAAGACGGCCTCACGCACGCCGAGAGCCTCGCCGCCGCCGTGGAGTGGAACGCGCGGCACATGACGGCGGAGGGACTGAAGCTTCCAGCGGTCAGCCGTCAGCCCTTAGCCCCCGAGCGCCAGAGCTAGAGGCTCAAGCCCTCCTCCCGTCTTTTGCTGAAAGCTGACGGCTGACCGCTTTCCCAAGGAGCCCACCATGACCCAGCCCCACGACCCCGCCACCACTTTCCGCCCCGACCTCCTGCGCGGCAAGCACGCCCTGATCACCGGGGGCGGCAGCGGCATCAACCTCGGCATCGCGCGTTCTTTTGCCGCCCACGGGTGCGCCGTGACGATCCTGGGGCGCAACCCGGAGAAGGCGCAGAACGCCGCGCGGAGCATCGAGGAGGCGGGGGGCCGGGCCCTCGGCGTCTCGGCGGACGTGCGCGACTTCGCGGCCCTCCAGGCGGCGGCGCAGGCCGGGGTGGACGCCTTCGGCCCGCTCGACATCGTGCTCGCGGGGGCGGCGGGAAACTTCCCGGCCCCGGTGGACGGCATCAGCCCCAACGGGTTCAAGACGGTGGTGGACATCGACCTGCTGGGCACCTACAACACCATCAAGGCGTGCGCGCCGCACCTGAGGGTGCCCGGGGGCAACATCCTCTCGATCAGCGCCTACGGGGTGCCCGTGCCCATGCAGGCACACGTCGTCGCCGCGAAGGCGGGGGTGGACGCCCTGACCCAGACGCTCGCGGTGGAGTGGGGCCTGCGCGGGGTGCGGGTGAACGCGATCATCCCCGGGCCCATCGACGGCACCGAGGGGATGGCCCGCCTCGCCCCCGACGAGCGGACGCGGGAGCAGTTCATGGGCACCGTGCCCCTGGGCCGCTTCGGGCTGCCGCAGGACATCGCCAACGCGGCCCTCTTCCTGGTGTCGGACGCCGCGAGCTACGTCACGGGCGTGATCCTGCCGGTGGACGGCGGGCAGAACATGCTCGGCGGGGCGCCGCAGTACCAGATGTACCGGCAGATGGGCCTCGCGCTGCCCAAGGGGTAAGCCTCAGCGCAGGGTGAGGCCGGAGCCGCAGCGGCAGCGGAACTTGCCCAGCGGCTCGGTCCACTCACCCCACCCCTGCCAGGTCGCCTCGCGGCTCCAGGGCCAGCGTTTCTCGCGGACGCGGACGGCGTGGCCGTGAGCCGTGCGGGTGAAGCGGTAGGCCCGCCCGCAGCGGGGGCAGTGGAGGACGTTGCCGGTGAGGTCTTCCTGGGTCACGCCCCCACAGTCTGCCCGCTATCCTGCGCCCGTGCGGCGAGTCCTGCTCCTTTGCCTCGCGCTGCTGGCCCCCGGGTCGGCGGTGCGGGCGCCGGAGCTTGCCCCGGTGGTGCGGCTCGTCCGCGAACCGGGGCCGAGCGCGGGGGTCCGGCGGGCTCTGGACCGCCTGCCGGGGAACGTGCGCGTCGGCCTGCTCGTGCGCGACCTGACGACGGGCGAGGAGCTGGAGGCGCGCGGGGCCGACCTCCCCCTCATCCCCGCGAGCACCCTCAAGCTCGTGACGGCGATGGCGGTCCTTGCCGACCGGGGCGGCGCGGGCGGGTGGTGGAGCACCGAACTCACCGTGCCCGCCGCCGAGGTGGGGCGCCCCCGCGTCTCCCACCTCACCCTGCGCGGCGGCGCCGACCCCACCCTGAGCGTGGCGGAGGGCCCCAACAGCCTGCGCTCGCTCGCCCGGCAGGCCTACGCCCGGGGCCTGCGCGAGGTCGGGGAGGTGCGCCTGGACGAGCACCCACTCGACGCCGCGACCTGGCGGGATCTGCCCCTGGGCGTGCCCATGACGCCCGTGCGCCTCTCGGACTGGCACGGCGCCCCGCCCACGTCGGCGGAGCAGGCGCGTCGGTGGGCGGGCGCGGCCCTGATCGGCGAGCTGCGCCGCGCCGGGGTGCGGGTGAACTCGGAGACGGTGGGCCACGCCCCAGGCTTCACCCCTTATCTGCCCCCCTCCCGGGTGGACGAGCGGGGCCGTCCACTCCCACCCGACCCCTTCGTGCCGGTGGGCCAGCGGCCCGAGCAGGGCGTGGCAAGCGTCCGCAGCGCCCCGCCCGGCGACGTGCTCGCCGCCACCCTGCGGCCCAGCGACAACCTGCGGGCGGAGGAGTTGCTCGCCACCCTCGCGGCCCGGCCCGGCGGGGACGGCACCCTCCCCGGCGCGCTCGCGCGGGAACGCTCGCTTCTTCGCCGCCTGGGGGTGGACCTGACCGGCGTGCACCTCGCCGACGGCAGCGGCCTGAGCCGCGGGAATCGCCTCACCGCCCGCGCCCTGGTGGAGTTGCTGCGCGGGGCGCACGATCTCCCCTACCCGGCCGGGGAGCCACGCGCCGAGGAGCCGGGCGAGGTCTACCGCGAGCGCCGCAACATTCTCGCCGAGGCCCTGCCCCGGGCGGGGACGGGCGAGGCTGACCCGAGGCACGACGGGCGCGGCGGCACCCTCGCGCGGCGGCTGGTGGGCTCGGGGCTCGACGTGCGCGCGAAGACGGGCACCCTTCCGGGGGTGAGCGCCCTGGCCGGGTACGTGACGGGCGGGAGCGGCCACACCCTCGCCTTCGCCGTGCTGATGAACGGCCCCGAGGACGCCCCGATCCTCACCCTGCGCGCCCTCCAGGACGAGGTCGTGCGGGCAGTCGCCGCCGCGCATTGAAGCGAGTCGGTCAGCGCCTGTTTGGGCAGGAGGTCCTCAGTTGCCAATTGCTCACTGAACTCTTTGACTCCTCCCCCTCGTGACGTTTGATGAGCAATCCGCTGAACAGCGTCATGGTGAGGGTCTTTTTCTCCCTCTCCCCTTGCGGGTGACTCACAGAGCTGCGAAGCAGACTTGTAAAGCTCCGAAGGAGAGGGTTGGCGAGCGGCGCTCGTCACCCCGCTCGTTCTTCTCTCGGACGACAAAACGCTCCGACAGCCCGTCTCGCACTTCATATCAAGGGCTGGGAGGTGAGAACGCCCACGTCCTCTCAGCCCCTCATCGCCCCCTTCCAGGCCCTTTTCAACCACGCCCTCACGGCACGTCGTCGTCGAGTTCGGGGAGGTTGCCGACCGGGAGCTGGACGTGGGCGGTGGTGCCCTTCCCGACCTCACTCTCCAGCCAGATGCGCCCGCCGTGTGCATCCACGATGCCCCTCGCGATGCTCAGGCCCAGGCCCGCGCCCCCCTGGTCGCGGCTGCGGCTGTCCTCGACCCGGTAGAAGCGGTCGAAGAGGCGGGCCAGGTGCTCGGGCGCGATCCCGGGGCCGTCGTCCCCCACGCTCAGGCGCACCTCCCGCCCGTCCTCCTGGAGGCTGCTCGTGAGGGCGATGTGGCGGGCCCCCGCCTTGAGGGCGTTGCCGACGAGGTTGATGAGCACCTGCTTGAGGCGGTCGGGGTCCCCCTCGAAGACCACGTCCTGCCCGCCCGCCGTCAGCGCGGTGCCCTGCGCCTGGGCCAGGGGGGCGAGTTCGCGCGTGACCTCCGCGAGAAAGGGGCCCGAGAGGATGGGCTGGCGGGTCAGAGTGAGCGCCCCGCTGTCGGAGCGGGCGAGCTGGAGCAGGCTGGCGATCAGGTTGGTGAGCCGCTCGGACTCGCTGCGGATGATGCCCAGGCTCTCGCGCTGCTGAGGGGTGGGCTCAGTGCGGCGCAGCAGGTAGCTGGCGTGCCCGCTGATCGCCGTGACCGGCGTGCGCAGCTCGTGGCTGGCGTCGCTCGTAAATCGGCGCTGCGCCTCGAAGCTCGCCTCCAGGCGACCCAGCATCGCGTTGAGCGCCCCCGCCAACGCCTCGACCTCGTCCCCCGTGCCCGGCTCGGGCACCCGCTCGCCCAGGTTCTGCCCACCGATCCGCTCGGCGGCGCGCTGGACCTGTCGCAGGGGATGCAGCGCCCGTCCGGCGAGCAGGTAGGCCCCCGCCCCCGCCGTGATCAGCCCGACGACGAAGAGCAGCAGGATCACCCGCCGGAGCTGGGCCAGGGTGTCGTGGAGGGCGGTCAGCGGTCGGCCCACGTAGGTGATGGCGAGGGTCTCCTGGGGCCCCCCCAGCCCGCTCGGCTTGAGCTGCACTGGGGCGAGCGTGATCAGGAAGCGGTAGGGCGTGACCCGCCCGCTGTACGCCTCCTTGATGTCCCGCTCGACCACGATCTGCGCGTCGGGCGACTCGATCAACCGGGTGAGTTCCGCGTCGCGCAGCTCCAGGGGGGCGGTGCGGTCCAACCCGATGGGGGGACGGCGGGTAGCCTCCGCCAGGCGGCGCACGTAATCGAGCAGTTGCCGCCGCGCCCCCGGGCTCCGCGCCTGATTCAGCGCCGACCGCAGGCTCTGCGCGTCGTAGAAGGCCAGCTCCTCGATCTGGATCGCGTCGTTGGGGAAGAAGTAACGCAGGGGCGAGAGGCTGCCCGCCACGTCCTGCTCGGGCCCCTCCCCGGGAACGCCGAGTTGAAGCTGGCTCACCGTGTCGGTGAAACTGCGGTACGTCCGCTGCAACTCCCGGTCGAGGTTGCCCACCAGGCTCGTGCGCATCAGGAAGAGCGCCGCGAACCCCACCACCGTGAGCAACACCGCGAGCAGCGCCGTGTAGAAGAGGGTGAGTCGCCAGCGCAGCGTCATGGCGACTCCCCAGGGGGGCGGACGCCGGGCGTGGCGGGCAAGGTCCTCACGCCCGGCAGTCTAGCTCCGCCCCGGCTACTCCTCGCGCAGCACGTAGCCCACGCCGCGCACGGTGTGGATCAGCCGCCGCTCGCCGCCCTCCTCCAGCTTGCGGCGCAGGTAGCCGATGTACACATCGACCACGTTGCTCCCGCCGGTGTACTCGGGCCAGACCTTCTCCTCGATCTCGAAGCGCGAGAAGACCTTGCCGGGATTGCGGGCGAGGAGTTCCAGCAGCTCGAACTCCTTGGCTGACAGCTCGACCCGCCGCCCCCCCCGGAAAATCTCGCGCCCGTCGAGGTTCATCACGAGGTCGGCGACCCGCACCTCGCCCGTCACCGCCGGGTTCACCCGCCGCAGGTGCGCGCGGACGCGGGCGAGGAGTTCCTCGATGGAAAAGGGCTTGATCAGGTAGTCGTCCGCCCCCGAGTCGAGGCCCTCGACCTTGTCCTGAATGCCGTCTTTGGCGGTCAGGATGATGATGGGCGTGTTGCTCGTCTTGCGAATGCGCCGGGCCACCTCCAGGCCGTCGAGCACGGGCAGCATCAGGTCGAGGATCACGAGGTCCGGGTTGACCTCCCGGAACTTGGACAGCCCCGTGACCCCGTCGAAGGCGACCTCGGTCGCGTACCCCTCGGCCGCGAGTTCGAGTTCGATAAAGCGCGCGATATCTTTTTCATCCTCGATGACGAGGACCAGGGGCTTGCGTTCCATAGCGGCAGTCTAGGGACCGCTCTCATGAGAAGGCCGCCCGGGCGCTTAACCGGTTTTCATAGCGCCCGCACCAACCTCACGGACGGTGTAGGCGCGGCAGTCGGGCCCGAACCCCGCCAGCGGGGGCAGCGTCCGCGCCGCCAGGGCGCCGGGAAACCCCATCTGGGCCGCCGTCTCGCCGCACACCAGCGTCTCGCCGGGCAGGGCGGCGTCACACAGGCGCCGGGCGTAGTTGACGGGCAGGCCATAGGCGCTGAGCTGTCCCCCCACCTGGCCGGTGATCACGGCCCCCAGGGCGACGCCCGCACGCACCTGCAGGTCGACCCTCAGGGCGGCGGCGAGCCCCAGCTTCGCGGCCCGCTCGTGCGACTCGTGCCCGGCGGCGACGCCCGACCCCACCCCGCCCGGCGGCCACAGCCCCAGCACCGCGTCCCCCTGATGCTGCAACACCCGCCCGCCGCGCGCCTCGAAGCTCAGCACGAGCACCTGCACGAACTCCGCCATCAGCGCGGCGTAGTCCTCCAGCGGCAGCAGGTGCGCCAGCCGTGTGCTCCCGACGAGGTCGACCATCACGAGGCAGGCCCGCTCGTGGTCGGGGCGCCGGGCTGGGAGGGGAAAGAGCAGGTCGGTCATTGGGTCTTCAGGAACATCATGCTCCTCCCATTGTCCTCAGTAAACCCCCACCTCCCTCACATTGGGGGTGGAGCCAAGTGACCGCCGCTCGGAGAGGCATATCGGATGCCCCGACCCCTGGACAGAGGGCGGGCTGCATAGCGGCTTCTGCCCCCGCCCGGATCAGAGCAGGAAGCCGTGGAGGGGGGGCAGGGTGCGGAAGGACACCCACTCGCCGACCTCCGCCCCCGGCAGCTCCTCGAAGGCGCCGAGCACGAGCGGCAGGCGTGCATGCACCACCCAGACGCGCCGGGAGACCGCCAGGAGTTTGCCCACGCCCTCCACCTCGGAGACGCCGACGACGGTCAGGGCTTCGCGGGCGCGGCCCAGCTCGTCCGGGGTCAGAACGCGCGGCCCGTCCCCCCGGCGGTCGAGAACCCCGTGGACCACCACCCGGGCGGGGCCGGGACGCCCTCGGTAGGGTCCGCTGCGGTCGAAGAGGTACAGGACG
>NZ_AP026560.1:225000-247500 GCF_025997855.1 Deinococcus aetherius | reverse complement strand
CCGTGACGCCCTTCGTGACCGGATACCGCTCACCGCGCAGGTAGCCTGCGAGGGCAAACTCGTCGAGGCCGGGGATGGGCGGGAGGGGAGCGGTGGCCGCGTAAATCAGGGCGGGGTCACCGCCGATGGCGACGGCGACTTCCAGATGCTGGCCCAGCCTCTTCGCCTTTTCCAGATGCCGTGTGCCCGTCTTGTGGCGCTGCCAGTGCATCCCGGTGACGTTTTTGCCCATAATCTGCATCCGGTACATCCCCATGTTGCGCTCGCCCGTCTCGGGGTCGCGGGTGATCACCAGGGGCAGGGTCACGAAGGGGCCGCCGTCGAGGGGCCAGCACTTGAGGATGGGGAGTTTGCCCAGGTCCACCTCGTCTCCTCGCCACACGACCTCCTGGGCGGGGCCAGCGCGGACGCGGCGGGGCGGGAGGTGCATGGCGTCGCGGAGCTTGCCCACGTTGCTCAGCAGGCCGCCCACACCGCCGCCTCCCTTGAGGTCGACGAGGTGCCGAACCTTGGCGGCGAGGTCGTCGAGGTCCTTCACCCCCAGAGCCAGCGCCGTGCGCTCGCGGGTGCCCATCAGGCCGATAACGAGGGGGAAGGGGCTGCCCCTGACGTGCTCGAACAGCACCGCCGGGCCGCCCGACTTCACCAGGCGGTCGGCGATCTCGGTGATCTCCAGCTCGCGGCTCACCGGGACGGAGACGCGCACGAGTTCGCCCCGCTCCTCCAGCAGGCGCATGAAGCTCTGGATGTCAGGAAAGGCCATGCGGCGAGTCTAGGGGGCGGGGGGGAGGGCAACCGTACCAGAAGGCCCGGCCTGGACCCTGCCCTAAAGGCGGACGACGAAAGGGGGACGATTCCTGAGAGTCCCGTGTGTACGGTGCCTCCATGACCTCACCGAAAGGACCTGGCGCCGCCCTCCCCTCCTCGCCCGTGTCGGAAGCCTCCCTCTCCCCCGCCCTTCCCCGGCCCCGGCGGGCCGCCCTGCCCCTGGTGGTAGCCGCCGGGCTGGCGCTCACCGCGCACGAGCTGACGGCGGGGGACGCCCTGCGTCCTGGGGTGAACGTGACCCTCTGGGTGGTCCTCCTCGTGGGCGTGCTCCTGCGGGCGCTCCGCCGACAGGGACAGGCGCCGACGCGTGAGGCGGGGACGCTCCTGGGGCTGGGTCTGGCCTTCGCCGTGACGTTCACCGTTGGGAGGGTGCCGAGCACCTTCGCCCTGCTGAACGGCGTGGCCCTGCTGCTGTGCCTGACGCTCGGGGCGGCGTATCTGCGGCACCCCGGGGCGAGGGTGGCGGGAGCGTGGGCGCTCGTCGGCGCGGCCTTCACGGGAGGCTTGCGCCTCGTGTACGGGGCCTTCGCGCTGCTCGAACGTTTTCCCTGGGCACGGGTGCGCCCGGCCAGGGGAAGCGGCGCCGGGCGCTGGGGCGTCGGGCTGCTCCTGACCGTGCCCGTGCTGCTGGTGTTCGGCGGGCTGCTCGCCGGGGCAGACGCGGGGTTCGGGACACTGATGCGGAGGCTGTTCGACTGGGACCTGGGCGGCGTGGGTGAGCCCGTGCTGCGCCTGGCCTGCTGGTCGGCCCTCGCGGGTGGCCTGGTCTACCCAGCCCTGATGGCCCTGCGGCCCACGGTGTTCCCGGCGGGGGAGCCGCCTGGCCTTCCGCGTCTCGGGCTGGTCGAGGTCGGTCTTCCCCTGGCCTCGCTCGGTGCCCTGTTCGTCGTGTTCTTCGGAACCCAGCTCCCCTATTTCCTGAGCGGCACCGCGCTTCCCGGCGGCCTGACCTTTTCGGACTACGTGCGGCGGGGGTTCGGGGAACTCATGACGGTCGCCTTCCTGACCCTGAGCCTGCTGCTTGCCGCACACGCCGTCACCCGGGAGGAGGTGCGGGCGGGGGCCGCCTACCGCCTCCTCAACCTCGCCGTCCTCGCGCCCCTCGCCCCCCTGCTGCTCAGCGCCGCGAACCGCTGGCGGTTGTACACCCTCGCCTACGGCCTGAGCGAGATTCGGGTGCTCGGCGCGGCGTTCCTGGCGTGGGTGGTCCTCGCCCTGGGGTGGTTCGCCCTCGCGCTGTGGCGAGGGAGGCTGCGGCACTTCGCGTACCCGGCGCTGCTCCTGGGGCTCGGCACGCTGCTCGTGACCACCGCCCTGAACCCGGGGGCGCTGATCGCCCGGGTGAACGTCCACCGCGCCGTCGCGGGCGTGACGAACGACCTACGCCGCACGCCGCAGGGGGCCGATGTCTGGAACCTGCTCAACCTGGGCGCGGACGCCTTGCCCGTCATCGTGGCGAACCTGGACACCCTGACCCGGGAGTGCGGGCCGACCGAGGATTGCCTGAACGACCGCTCCACCGTCGTCCGCCGCTTGCAGGAGGAGTACGGCGAGCCCCGCGACCTCCGCGCGTGGAACGCGAGCGACGCGCGGGCCCGGCGGCTGGTGCGGGGGTTGAGGTAAGGAGGTCACTCCGTTCGTGAGGGCCGTCATCCTGCTCCGAATCATCGAGAAGACCGGCCTACACTCCCGGCGTGGACGAGTCGGAGGTGGTGAAGGAACTCAACGCACGGAGGAACGCGGCTTACCAGCGACGTGACGCCCGCGTGCTCGAAAAGATTCTCGCCGACGGTCGGGTCTGACTGCGGCCCGACGGCACGCTCGGCGTGGACCGCCCCGACATGCTGAGGCGCACCGTCGAGAGCCCCCGGACACACTCGCCTTCACCCGGGAAACGGTGCGTCTTTTCGATACGACGGCCACTGTCGACGGGCACCTCACGGCGACCACCCCGGCGGGTGTGCACTGCCAGCACTCTCTGCGCATGTTCGTGAAGCGTGAGGGTCGGTGGTGGGCGGTCGTCGCCCAGGCCATCCCGGACAACGAAGATTTCTAGAACCCGGATTTCGCCGACCGGCTCCTCGACGTTCAGGGTCCGCCGCCCCCGTTCCTCCGTTCCAGCTCCGCCCGCAGCCCCGCGATCTCCTTCCGCAGGGCCGAGAGTTCGCGTCCAAGCGCGGCATTCGTCACCTCGTCCTCGTCGTCGCCGCCCGACGCGTTCTGGTCGCGGCCCACAAAGAAGCTGGCGACGGACGCGGTGATGTAGCCGAACACCGCGAAGCCGTACAGGGCGAGGAGCCAGGTGAGGAAGCGGCCCTCCGCCGTCTTCGGGAAGTAGTCCGAGCCCATCGTGACGAGGATCATCGCGGTCCACCACAGCCAGGACAGGTAATCGGTGAGGCCGCTTTCCCGCGCGGCGGGCACGTCCTCGAAGGCGAGCATCCCCGCCGCCCCCGCCAGCCCGACGAGGAGGGTCAGGAGCGCCACGTACCCCACCCCGCGCCGACGCACGGCCCGCCCGGCGGCGCGAAAGCTCCGGTTGAGGGACGTGAGGAGCCGCACGAGGTTCAGGGAACGGGTGGCCCGCAGCAGCCGCACGGCCCGCAGCGCCCGCACCGCGCGCAGCACCCGCAGGGCGGGCAGGAGGAGGGAGAGGAGGGTCAACCAGTTCGAGCGCAGGTAGGCCCGCTTGTCGGGCGCCACCGTGAAGGACAGCAGGAAGTCGAGCACGAACAGCCCCCAGATGACGTCGCTGAGAAGCTGAAGCCCCAGCCCCAGGCCACGCGTGAGGTCCACGACGAGCAGGGCGAGCCACACGAAGCCGAGGACGGTCATGGGCGCGTCGGTCAGGCGGTCGAGGTGGCGCAGCAGTTCGAGGCGCTCGCGGTGCAGACGCTGGGAATCCGGCGGGCTGGACATGCGGGCACCGTAGCAGCGTGCGTTTCCCGGGGCGTTTGAGCCGCCTCAAGACCACGCCGGGGAAACCGGAACGCCGCGCCCCCCGGCTGGGGTCGGTCCCCTTCCCCGCCGACACGCCTATCCTGCCCGCATGACCTCCTCCCCCACCGAACGGATGCGTCAGGCCTTGCAGGGCACTTCTCTCGACGGCTGGCTGATGTACGACTTCCAGGGCCTCAATCCGCACGCCCGGCGGGTGCTGGACCTCCCGGCGGGCGCCCACCTCACCCGGCGCTTCTTCGTCTGGGTGCCGCGCGAGGGGCGGGCCGTGCTCCTGCACAACCACATCGAGGGCGGGACGTGGGCGGCCCTCTCGGCGGGCTGGGGCGTGGAGCGCCGCGCCTTCGGGTCGCACGCGGAACTCGACGCGCGGCTGGCGGAGGTGGTGGCTGGAAAGACGGTGGCGATGGAGTACAGCCCGCACGGTGCCGTGCCGTACGTGAGCCGGGTGGACGGCGGGACGGTCGAGCGGGTGCGGGCGGCGGGCGCGCGGGTGGAGAGCAGCGCGGACCTCCTCCAATCCTTTCTGGTGTGGTCCCCCGAGGACTTCGTGGCCCACGGGCGGGCGGCGGCCCTGCTCATGCGTGCCAAGGACGACGCCTTTCGCCTGATCCACGAGCGGCTGCGCTCGGGCGAGCCCGTCACGGAGTTGGAGGTGCAGGCGGTCATCGAGCGGGCCATCGCGGAGGAGGGGCTGGAGAGTGGGCACCCGGTCAACGTCAGCTTCGGCGCGAACGCCGCCGACCCCCACTACGAGCCGGGGGGGGAGCGCAACGCTGTCCTGCGCCCCGGCGAGTGCGTGCTGATCGACCTGTGGGCGCAGGAACCGGGCCGACCTTTTGCCGACGTGACCTGGGTGGGCTTTGCTGGCGAGCCGGGCGCCGAGTACCGGGAGGCGTGGGCGGCGGTGGCGAAGGCGCGGGACACGGCCCTGGCCCTCCTCCACGAGCGCCACGGCAGCCTCCAGGGCTGGGAGGTGGACCGCGCGGCCCGGGACGCGATGGGGGGAACCTGGGCACCCTCCTTCCTCCACCGCACCGGCCACGACCTCGGCGTGCAGATTCACGGTTCGGGGGCGAACCTCGACGACTACGAGACGCGCGACACCCGCCGCCTGACCCCCGGGCTCGCGGTGACAGTGGAGCCGGGCACCTATCCCCGGGAGCGCGGCTTCGGCATCCGCTCCGAGGTAAACGTGTACCTCGCGCCGCACGGGCCGCAGGTCACCACGGACCTCCAGCGTCAGCCCTTCGTGCTGGGGGCGGGGGAGTGGGTGGACGTTCGGGCGGCGGCCTACGGGGAGACGGCTTCCGGGCGGTAACACCCCGCCAGTCCCACCCCCCATTCCCTGCCTTAACGCCCTCTGAACGTCCGGGCCCGGTAGGCTGGGGGTATGGCGAACCTCGGCTCCTCTACGATCATGCTGACGGGCGCGGGCGGTGCATTGGCGACCGCCATCGCCCAGGAACTGGAGGACGCGGGCGCGCAGCTCGTCCTCGTCGGGCGCGGCGAGAGCCTCGCCAAGGCCACCGACCGCTTTCCCGCCACCGAGGTGCTCGACCTCGACCTCACCGACCCAGCAAGCGTGGACGCCCTGCGAAAGGTGAAGGTGGACGCGCTCGTGCATACGGTCGGCGCCTTCACCACGCAGGAGGCGGCCAGGGCCACGGAGGAGGACTACCGGGCGATGTTCGACACGAACATGCGGACCCTCTTTCACGCCGTGCAGGGCGTGCTGCCCCACATGTTGCGGCAGAAAGACGGCCTGATCATGGGCGTGAGCGCCGGGCAGGCCGCCCGCCTGAGCGGTCCCAAGGCCGCGCTCTACACCGCGAGCAAGGCCGCCGTCTCCGCCTACGTCCTGAGCCTCCACGACGAACTCAAGGCCAGGGGGGTCCGGGGCTGCGTCCTGTACCCGATGGGCGCCGTCGACACCCCGAAAAACCGTGAGGCGGGGATGGAATGGGACCGCCTCATCGACCCGCGCGGCCTCGCCAAGAGCGTCGCCCACGCGCTCACCCGGCCCGACCGGGCGCATGTGACGGAGTTGAAGGTGTACCCGGACGTGTAGGAGTCGCCGGGTTCCGGTCGCCAGCACTGATAGTCCCGCCCCAACCCTCGCGTGCGAGGGGGCGTCTCTCGCCTGGGTCTCTCTTGGGCGGAAGTCGTCTCGCAGACGTGTGCGGGGACGTGCAGAAGGATGATCCGCCCGTCCTCATCCGCCCCCGGGCACGCGCTCAGCGGGGTCAGACGAACCCGCGCATTGGTGACCGAGGAGGTCGCCGACGTGTGGGGGTTTCAGAGCGGGCGCTCGGCGGACAGGGGCCCGGCAGATGAACCTCCGGGAGAGGACACCCCTTTTCCTGGATGGCCCACGGTTTTCATGCAGCCTTCATCATGTTCGATTTTTGGCGAAGGGGGTAATCCAAAGCGGGTAGGGTGGCATAGAGGCAGGGTGAAGCAACGCTAGGAGAGCAGACCTCCTGCCTCACGCGTGACGGGTTCGTCCTCGAACGATCCCGGGTCTTCGCCGTCTGTCCGGTTCGTCCATTCGCACTTGGTTTCTTGGAGGGTTCACATATGAGCAACGACACGCAGGGCATGAGCAGCCGCCGCAAGTTCCTGGGCATGGCCGGTCTGATGGGTGCGGGCGCCGTCCTGTCCGGCTGCACGAGCGTCATCGCGACGCAGCCCAGCAAGGACAACGGCCTCGACGCGGCCATCTTCAACTTCGCGCTGAACCTGGAGTACCTGGAAGCCGCCTTCTACCTCGCCGCCGTGGGCCGCTTGGGCGAGCTGGACGCGGTGGGCGGCAACAGCAAGATGGTGACCCTGCCCTCGGGCTACGCGGGCGCCTTCAACGGCCAGGGCATCCCCGGCCTGAGCGCCGAGGTGCGCGCCTACGCCGAGGAGATCGCCGACGACGAGAAGGCCCACGTCAAGGTCATCCGCTCGGTGCTGAAGAGCGCCGCCGTCACCCAGCCCCAGCTCGACCTCGGTCCGGCCTTCGACGCCGCCGGGCAGGCCGCCTCGAAGGGCGCGATCAAGGGCTTCAACCCCTACGCGAACGAGCTGTTCTTCCTGCACGGCGCGTTCATTTTTGAGGACGTGGGCGTCACTGCGTACAAGGGCGCGGCGCGCTTCATCGACGACCAGAACGCGGGCGGCAACCTGGAGAACGCGGCGGGCATCCTGGCCGTCGAGGCGTACCACTCCGGCGCCATCCGCACCCTGCTCTACCAGCGCCGCAACGAGCAGCCCGCCGGGCTCCCCAAGGTCCAGGACATCGTGCAGGCCATCAGCGACCTGCGCGACTCGGTGGACGGCAACGACGACCGCGACCAAGGCATCGTGATGAACGGCAAGGCGAACATCGTTCCTACCGACGCCAACGGCATCGCGTTCAGCCGCACCCCCCGCCAGGTGGGCAACATCGTCTTCCTGGGCGGCACCACCAAGGGTGGCTTCTTCCCCAACGGCCTGACCGACGACGGCAACCTGGGCAAACTGCTCGCCCTCTAAAGCCTCTTCCCTCTACGCGCGCCGAGGTCACCCTCCGGCGCGCGTTCTCATTGGACCTTCCGCGAAAGTGAGCGCCCAAGGATGCAGGAGGTCAAAGGCGGAAAGCAGAGGGCACCCACCCTTGGCCTTCTGCCTTCCACCTTCTGCGACTCTCGCGGGAAGTCTATAGAGGGCCGACCCCCGCCACCCGCAGCAACTTCTCCAGCCCGCCAGCGTACCCGTCCTCCAGCCGGGGCCACTCGGGGGGAAAGGGCTGGGTGCGGGTCACGTCGTTGGGCACGACGACCACCCGGCACCCGGCGGCGACGGCGGCAGTGGCTCCGTTGAGGCTGTCCTCGACGGCCAAGCACTCCCCCGGGCGCAGCCCCAGGCGGGAGGCGGCGAGCGCGTACAGTTCGGGGTCGGGCTTGACCCGCCGCACGTCGTCCCGGGTGGCGAGAGCCTCGAAGAGGTCGAGGAGGCGGTGCTGCTCCAGCCAGCGGGTGACCCAGGCCCGGTCGCTGCTCGTGGCGAGGGCGAGGCGAAGTCCCGCGCCCGCCGCTCCCTTCAGCACCGCCCGGACCCCCGGCCGCAGGTCCTGCTCGGCGATGTCGGCCACGATGCGCTCGTGCAGGCCCAGCCGGACGCGCTCGCGGTCGGCCAGCACCGTCTCGGGCAGCCCCGCCCAGGGGTCGAAGGCGTCCCAGGTGCCGATGCCCCGCTGCCAGTCCGAGAGAGCAAGTTCGCGCCCGTGCTCACGGTAGAGGCTCTGCCAGTGATGGAACTCGCGCGTTTCGGTGTCGAGGATGGTGCCGTCGAAGTCGAAGATCAGGGCCTTGGGCGGGGCGGTGGGGGACATGGGGGCAGTCTAGGGTTCGTTCCGGCCCGGGCGACACTGCAAGGAACGCTCACTTTTGGCGGACGTAAGCCCCGGCCCGACTCGCTAGGCTGTGCGGATATGGCCGAGTGGGTACAGAACCTGATGGACAGCATGGGCTACCTGGGCATCCTGCTGCTGATGATCCTGGAGAACGTGTTCCCGCCCATTCCCAGCGAGCTGATCATGCCGTCGGCGGGTTTTGCGGCCTCGCGCGGCGACATGAACATCTTCATGGTCGTGGCGATGGGCACGCTGGGCAGCGTCCTGGGCACCCTGCCGCTGTACTACGTCGGGCGGGCGTTCGGCGAGGAGCGGCTCGTCGCCTGGGCCGACAAGTACGGCAAGTGGCTCACCCTCAGCGGCAAGGACATCCGCAAGGCCGACGACTGGTTCGACCGCCACGGCGCGGGGGCAGTGCTCTTCGGGCGCATGGTTCCCGGCATCCGCAGCCTGCTGAGCCTCCCGGCGGGCATGAGCGAGATGCCGCTGCCCAGGTTCCTGCTCTACAGCGCCATCGGCTCGGGGCTGTGGGCGTCGGCCCTCGCCGGGGCCGGGTACCTCCTCGGCGAGAACTACGACCGGGTGGAGGGGTACATCGGCCCCGCCTCGCGGATCATCCTGGCGGTGGTCGTCGTCGCAGCCGTGGTGTGGTTCCTTCGCCGCAAGCGTGCGCAGGGCGCGAAGGCGTAAGGAGCGGCCGCCACCGTCTCCGCTCGCCGTCTGCGCTTGAATGGCCCTTCCTGTGACCGCCCCGTCCTCCCTCCCCGCCCTTCCCCTCTCCGACCACGCCGAGGCTGTGCTGTGGCTGGGCCGTGACCCGGCGCTCGCCGAACTCGTCGCGCGGGTGGGGCCGCTGCCCGTCCTCCCGCCCACGTCCGACCCCTTCGGCACCCTCGTCCGCAGCGTGGCCGGGCAGCAGCTTTCGGTGCGGGCGGCGGCGAGCATCTACGCGCGGCTGGTGGACAGGCTCGGGGAGGTCGCGCCCGGGCCGCTCCTGACCGCCGCACCCGACGATTTGCGTGCCCTGGGTCTGTCGTGGGCCAAGGTCCGCACCGTGCGCTCCCTCGCGGAGGCGGCGCAAGGCGGCCGGGTGGACTTCGCGCACCTGGAGGCCCTGCCCGACGAGGCGGTGATCGAGCGGCTGACGCCCCTGCCCGGCATCGGGCGCTGGACCGTCGAGATGTTCCTGATGTTCGGCCTCGCCCGACCCGACGTGTTCAGCTTCGGGGACCTCGTGCTGCGGCAGGAGTTGGAGCGGCTGCACCCCGGGGCGACTTCCCGCGAGGCACAGAACGAGGTCGTCCGCGCCTGGTCTCCCCACCGCACGCTCGCCGCCCGCTACCTGTGGGCGGAGAAGGCACGCCGCAAACTCGCCGCCCAGGCGGGCACGGTGAACGGGGACCTGTCCCTGCAAGGCCCGCTCTAGCTACTCCTCCAGGTAGCGCCTCAGGCCCTCCAGCCGCACGATCATCGGCGCGCGGGCGCGGACGATGGCGCCCTCCTGCTTGAGCTTGCCCAGAGAATGGCTCACCGTCTCGCGGGTGGCGCCGACCATCCGGGCGATGTCCTCCTGGTTGAGCTTGAGGGCCAGCTCGACGCCCTGGTTGTGGGGCCGTCCGAACTCGCGGGCGAGGCGGTAGAGCAGGCTGGCGACCCGCTCGGGGGCACTGTACGCGCTCACGGCAGCGGTCCACGACTGCGCCTCGAAGAGCCGGGCGGCCATCAGGCGGATCAGCTTCATGGCGAGGTCGGGCTTGGTGTTCAGGAGCTTTTGCAGCTCGGTGCGCGGCAGCACGATCAGGGTGGTGCGCTCCAGGGCCTCGGCCTGGGTGGGGCGGCGCTCCTCGGGCTGGAGCAGCAATTCTCCGAAGGTGTCGTGCTGGCCGATCACGCCCAGGATGGCCTCCTTGCCGTTGGGAAAGAGCTTGCTGATCTTCACGAGCCCACTACGGACGAAATACAGTGCGTCCGCCGGGTCGTCCATGCGGTAGATGACCTCGCCCGGCTGGTACGAGCGGTAGGGCGTGGTGGCGGCCACGCGCTCCAGCTCCGTCAGCTCAAGGTCCGCGAACAGCTCAGTGCGCTTGAGGTGCCAGACCAGGCTTGGATAATTCATGATCTCGATCAGGATACCCGAAACTCTGCCTGAGACACGGCCGCAAAGAAGACAGGACCCCGGCGGGGGTTCTCCCAGTCCGTGAAGAACGGACAACCATCCAAGTTGCACCGGAAAGCCGTTGTATCGTTGCGTACTCTCTCGTGCAGCCATGCGGCTCCAGCGGGCCGCTGTTCGCCCGCGTGACTTTCGCCACGGAAAGTTTTAGACTTGGTACAAGCAACGACACCGGGAGTGCTCGCCGACGTTCGGCGACCTCCGAGGAGGAGACCACCTATGCCCCAGTACAAGGCCCCCCTGCGCGACATCAAGTTCCTGATGCACGAGCTGCTGGACGCGCCCCAAGCCCTCGGCGCGCTGCCCTTCCACGCGCAGAACGAGACCGCCGACACCGACCTGATGAACCAGGTGCTCGAAGAGGCCGCCCGCTTCGTGGAGACCGAACTCGCGCCCCTTAACCGGGTGGGCGACGAGGAAGGCTGTACCTGGCACGCGGGCGGGGTCGTGACTACCCCCACGGGCTTCAAGGCCGCCTACGACAAGTACCGTCAGGCAGGCTGGACCGCCCTCGACGCCGACCCCGAGTACGGCGGGCAGGGGATGCCCCACCTCGTGAGCAACATCCTCGTGGAGATGCTGAACTCGGCCAACGTCGCGTGGTCGATGTACCCCGGCCTCTCGCACGGGGCGTACTCCGCCCTGCACGCGGTCGGCAGCGACGAACTCAAGGCCACCTACCTCCCCAAGCTCGTGAGCGGCGAGTGGACGGGGACGATGTGCCTCACCGAGCCGCACGCGGGCACGGACCTGGGGATCATCCGCACGAAGGCGACGGACAACGGTGACGGCTCCTACGCGATCACGGGCACCAAGATCTTCATCAGCGCGGGCGAGCACGACATGGCCGAGAACATCGTCCACCTCGTCCTGGCGCGGCTGGAAGGCAGCCCGGCGGGCACGAAGGGGATCAGCCTCTTCCTGGTGCCCAAGTTCCTGCCGAACGCGGACGGCTCGGTTGGTGAACGCAACGGCGTGGTCTGCGGCTCCATCGAGCACAAGATGGGGATTCACGGCAACGCGACCGCCGTGCTCAACTTCGACGGCGCGAAGGGGTTCCTCGTCGGCGAAGTGAACAAGGGCATGAACAACATGTTCATCATGATGAACGCCGCCCGACTCGGCACGGGCCTCCAGGGCCTCGCGCTCGGCGAGGTGGCGTACCAGAACGCCCTGTCCTACGCCAAGGAACGCCTCCAGATGCGCCACGAGCCGCGCGTGGACCCGGCCCAGGAGGCCGACCCGATCATCGTCCACCCCGACGTGCGCCGGATGTTGCTCACCGGCAAGGCGTACACCGAGGCGGGCCGCGCGATGGCGATGTGGCTGGCGCTGAGCATCGACGTCGAGCACCACCACCCCGACGAGGCGAAGCGCAAGGAGGCCGCCGACCTCGTGGCGCTCCTGACGCCCATTGCCAAGGCGTTCATGACTGACAACGGTTTCAACATCGCCGTTCTCAGCCAGCAGGTGTACGGCGGGCACGGCTACATCCGCGAGTGGGGCATGGAGCAGTTCGTCCGCGACGCGCGCATCGCCCAGATCTACGAGGGCACCAACGGCGTCCAGGCCCTCGACCTGCTGGGCCGCAAGGTGCTGATGGACGGCGGCAAGAAGCTCCAGAAGCTCGCCGGAGTCCTGCAACAGTTCGTGGAGGAGAACGAGGGCGATGAGGAACTGGCCCCCTACCTCGACGCGCTGGGCAAGGCCGCGAACCAGCTCGGCAGCCTCACGATGGTCGTCGGACAGAAAGCGCTCGCGGGCCCCGAGGGTGCCGACGAGGTGAACGCGGTTGCCGTGGATTACCTGCGCTTCTTTGGGCATGTCGTCTACGGCTACCTGTGGGCGCGGATGGCGAAGATCGCCGCCGAGAAGGTGGGGGCCGGGCAGGACCGGGACGGCTTCTACCTCGCCAAGGTCCAGACCGCGCGCTTCTACTTCGCCAAGCTCTTCCCCGAGACCAAGGCCCTTGCCGCCACGATCAAGGCCGGGAACGAGTCTCTTGCGGTGGACGACCGGGTGTTCGGGCTGGAGCGGCCCCTGGTTGGGACGTAAGCCGAACCTTCCTCCTCCGACCTGGACCCTCACCCCTGAGCGGGTGGGGGTCTTCACGTCTGGCCCACCGGGACTTGCCTCCCCCTTTCCCAGCCCCCGCCTTGCTAGATTAGCCGCTGGAGAAAAGAGGCTATGCCCACCTACGTCTACAAGAACATCGAGACCGGCGAAGTCTACGAGATCAAGCAGAGCATCCGCGACGAGGCGCTGACCGTTCACCCCGAGACGGGCGCGCCCATCAAGCGCGTGCCCTCGCAGCCCGGCATCGCGTTCCGGGGCAGCGGCTTTTACGTGACCGACTCGCGGCCCAAGCCCGCCGAGGCGGGGGCGGGCAAGGCCACCGGCACGGACGGCGGGGGCAAAGGCGGCGGGGGCGAGTGAGGTCCCTGGCCCGTGCCGCCGGACTCGCGCTGCTGCTTCTCGCCGCAGCGACGGGCGCCTACGTCACGGGCCGCGTCCAGGCCCAGCGCACTCTCGTCACCGCCGACGAGATCAACACGGTCGAGGTGGCGCAGCAGGCCCTCCCGGCCGTCGTGCGGGTGGACGCCCGGCTGCGCAAGGACGTGCTTCAGGCGGGCGACGACCCGGTGGAGACGGGCACGGGCTTTTTCTACAAGCGTGACCTGATCGTCACGAACTACCACGTCATCCAGTACCAGGAGTCGGTCAGCGTGACCCTCTCCAACGGGCGGCGGGTGACGGCGCGGGTCGAGGGCGTGGACCCCGGCATCGACATCGCCATCCTGCGGGTGTCGGGGGTGACGGCGCCCAGGACCCTGAGTTTCGGGCGCAGCGCGGGCCTGCTCCCGGGCCAGAAGCTCATCACCATCGGCACGCCGCTGCGGATTCCGAACTTCGTGGCGACGGGGGTGTTCAGCGTGGCCGCCAGCGCCCGCGACGTGCCCCGCAACGACCAGCTCGGCGGGGAGATCGGGCAGTACCTCGTGACCACCACCAACATCCAGGGCGGTAACAGCGGCGGCCCGGTCCTCGACTCGCGTGGGGCGGTCGTGGGGGTGGCCGACGCCAACGCCGCGCCCAACAACTTCGTCCCCGGCGTGATCGGCATCGCCATCCCCGGCGACCTCGTGCGGCAGAGCCTGGAGGATCTGGAGAGAATCGGCGTGCCCCAGCGCGGCACCCTGGGGGTGACCCTGGTGGACCTCGACAGCCTGGAGCCTGCCCTGCGCCAGCTCGCCGGGCTGAGCAGCAGCGAGGGCGCCCTGGTGGACGAGGTGCCCGCCGGGACCGCCGGGGCGCGGGCGGGACTGCGCGGTTCCCTGCGCAACAGCCGGGGCCAGCTCCTCGCGCCCCTGGGGGACATCATCGTCGCGGTGGACGGCCAGCGGGTGCGCGGCAGCTTCGACGTGATCCGCCTCGTCGCCGCCAAGCGGCCCGGCCAGACGGTCAACCTGCGGGTGTGGCGCAACAAGCGGAGCGTGGACGTGCGGGTGCCGCTCCAGAAGCGGACATTGCAGTAGAACCGTCAGCTTTCAGCCATCAGCGGTCAGAGAAAAAGAACCTTGGCCTGTGCCCTGGCTCTTCTTGCTGACGGCTGACCGCTTCAAGCCCTATCATCTCCCCCGCTATGTACGTCGTCGTGGAAGGCCCCATCGGGGTAGGAAAGACCAGCCTTGCGGGCAGGCTCGCGGCGCGCTACGGCGCGGAACTCAACCTGGAGGTCGTGGAGGAGAATCCCTTCCTGGCCCGCTTCTACGAGGCTCCAGAGGTCTACGCCTTCCAGGTGCAGGTCTTTTTCCTGCTCTCGCGCTTCAAGCAGCTCTCGGCCCTCGCCCAGCCGGGGCTGTGGAGCGGTCACGTCGTCAGCGACTACCTCTTCGACAAGGACTTCATCTTCGCGGCGATGAACCTGCGTGAAGCCGAATTCGCCCTGTACAAGGACCTGTACGCCCACCTCTCGCCCCGCTTGCCCACCCCCGACCTCGTGGTGTACCTGCGCGCCGAGCCGGGCCTCCTCCTCTCGCGCATCGAGAAGCGGGGGCGCCCCTTCGAGCGCGCGATGCAGGCCGCCTACCTCGCCGAGCTTACGGCCCGCTACGACGAATATTTCCGCACCTACCCGGGCCGCCTCCTAATGGTCGACGCGAGCGGGTACGACTTCGTGGGGAGTGCCCAGGACGAGCAGGCGATCCTGGGGCGGGTAGACGAGGCGCTGCGGGCGGAAGGGGCGGTGAGGGGATGAAGGAGCGTCAGTGGTCAGTGGTCAGTGGTCAGTGGGTGGGCGCGAATGTTTTTCCCACTCACCACTTCCCACTCACCACTCACCGGCGGCGGAGCCGCTGATGTACCTCGCCGTCTCGGGCAACATCGGCAGCGGCAAGAGCACCCTCACGCGGATGCTCTCGGACCGCTACGGGTTGCGGCCCGTCTACGAGCCCTATGCCGAGAACCCCTACCTGGAAGACTTCTACCGCAACATGCGGCGGTATTCCTTCCACTCGCAGGTGTACTTCCTGTCGCGGCGGCTGGAGCAGCACCTCAACCTCGTGACGGGGGCGCGGTACGTCATTCAGGACCGGACCGTCTTCGAGGACGCCAACATCTTCGCGCGCAACCTTTACGAGAGCGGGCAGATGGAGGGGCGCGACTGGGCGACGTACCTGGGCCTCTACGAGGGCATCCTCCCCGCCCTGCGGGTGCCCGACCTCCTGATCCACATCGACGCCTCACTCCCCACCCTGCGGCAGCGCATCGCCCAGCGCGGGCGGGACTACGAGCAGAACATTCCCGACACCTACCTGCTGGGCCTGAACCGCCTCTACGACGAGTGGATTCGGGCCTTCGATGCCTGCCCGGTGGTGCGGGTGCCCGGCGACCGACTCGACTTCGTGCATGACCCGGCGGCCTTCCAGTGGGTGTGCGACCGGGTGCAGGGGTACGGGTTCGGGCTGCCGCTGTTGAGGTAGCGGTCAGCTCTCAGCGTTCAGCCGTCAGCCAGGGGCGAGGTCCCCAAGTCCCCTCGCTCACATGCTCCAGCACGTTTCCCAGCAGGGCCGACACATGCCCGTCCGCCAGGCGGTAGTAGACAATACGGCCCTCCCGGCGTGGGGCGACGAGGTTCTGTCCCCGGAGGAGGCGCAGTTGATGGCTCACCGCGCTCTCGCTGGTGCCCGCCACCGCCGCGAGGTCGCACACGCAGAGTTCCCCGGTGCCCAGGGCAGTGAGTAACCGCAACCGGGTGGGGTCGGAGACGGCCTTGAGGAGCCCGGCGGCCCGGCCCAGGGCGTCGTCGTCGGGCTGGACGGCGCGGGCGCGGGCGACGGCTTCCGGGTGAACGCAACTGACCTCGCAGGTGTCGGCGTCCGGGGTGGCGGGGACCGTCATGGCCCCAGGATACGGGGCGGGCGGGGCCGGGGAGGCGGCTGCTAGTCTCAATTCCTATGCGCCTGCGCGACCTCGCCGCCGTCCTCGCCGTTCCCTCCCCCGACCTGCCCGACGTGGAGGTGCGCGGCGTGACGCACAACGCGGCGTGGGTGGAGCCGGGATTTGCCTACGTGGCGATTCGCGGGGCACGCTTCGACGGGCACAGCTTCCTGGACGAGGTGGCGGAGCGGGGGGCGGTGGCGGTGCTGGGGGAAGGATTGCCGGAAGGTCTGGCCTCCCCCCTGCCCTACCTGACGGTGCGAAGCGCCCGGGCGGCCCTGGCAGACGCGGCGGCGGCCCTCACTGGGCACCCCAGCCGAAAGTTGAAGGTGGTCGGCGTGACGGGCACGGACGGCAAGACGACGACGAGCTGGCTCACCCGGCATCTCCTGCGCGCGGCAGGGCTGGAGACGGGCCTGCTGAGCACCGTCGGCTACGAGTTGCCGGACGGCGTGCTGCGGCACTTCCCGGCCCACTTCACCACCCCCGAGGCGCCGCAGGTGCAGGCGACCCTGGCGGGGATCGTGGCGGCGGGCGCGCGGGCCGTCGTGCTGGAGGCGAGCAGCCACGCCCTCGCGCTCGACCGGGTGCGGGGGGTGGACTGGGACGTGGCGGTGTGGACACACCTCTCCAGCGAACACCTCGACTTCCACGGCACGGTCGAGAACTACTTCGCCGAGAAGAGGAAGCTGGTGGAACGCGCCCGCCACGCCGTCCTGAATGCGGACGACCCGTGGACGGAGCGGCTGACGGGCCTCGCGCCCTCGGAGACGACCTACTCGGCCGAGGGAAGGGCGGCGGACTGGCGGGCGACGAACATCGAGGAACGTGCCACCGGCCTGCACTTCCGCGTCCTCTCCCCCCTGGGCGAGTTCGTCGCCCACCTCCCCATGATTGGGCGTTTCAACGTGGCGAACGCGCTGGCGGGGATGGGTGCGGCGGTCCACCTGGGAGCAACGGTGCCTGGGCTCGTGGAGGGGCTGGCCTCCTTCCGGGGAGTGCCGGGCCGAATGGAACTCGTCCCCGGGGGGGAGGACGACCCCCGCGTCATCGTGGATTTCGCGCACACGCCGCCCAGCCTGGAAAAGGCCCTCTCCACCCTGCGGGCGACGACCACCGGGCGGCTGTGGGTCCTGATCGGCTCGGCGGGCGGCCCGCGCGACCCCAGCAAACGCGCGCCCCTGGGCGAGGTCGCCACCCGGCTCGCCGACCACGCCGTCTTCACCGAGGAGGACCACCGCGATACGCCCCTCGCCGACATCCTGCGGGAGATGGAACGGGGGGCGCGGGAGGCGGGCCGGGCCAACTTCACGAGCATCGGGGACCGGCGCGAGGCGATCCGGCACGTGATCCGCGAGGCGCGAGCGGGCGACACCGTGCTCCTCGCCGGGAAGGGGCCGGAGGACACGCTGGAACGGGACGGCGAGACTCTGCCCTGGGACGAGGTGGCCGAGGCGCGGGCGGCGCTGGAGGCCCGGCGGTGAGCCTCACCCCGGAGGAGTTGCTGCGCTCCGCCCCCGGCAAGGTGCGTGAGCGGGCACAGACGTTGCGCGGGCAGATCACCCACCGCGAGCGGCAGGGCGAGACCTACCGGTCGCGCGTGCGGGGCAGCCGCCCGGCGCCGTACCGGGTGCGGATCAACCTGCAAAACGGCGAGGTCTCGTGCTCCTGCCCCGACGAGTACAACGCGATCTGCAAACACGCCGCCGCCACCCTCATCGTCCTGCAGGACGACCCCGGCTCGTTCCTCCTAGGACTGCCTCCGCGCCGCCTGCCCAAAGTGGACGGCTGGGCAGATGCGGACGTGGAACGGCTGCTGGACAGGCTGCATGACCTCTACCCCGAGGTGGTGACCGACTGGGCCCGCCAGCTCACCCACGACGACGAGGAGGAGTGGGGCTGAGGCTCGCCCACATCCGGCCTACGTGCCTTGCGTCATCTGGCCGATGTGCACCGCCGGGGCGCCGGGCACACTGACGGGCGGACATTAAGGGTTCAAACCGTACATCTTTAGAAAGGGGGCGACATGCTGGATATATCCGCAGGCCCAGACGGCGACGGACGAGATCAGGACAGGACGCGAGACGACCGGGGCAGCCCCCCACCCCTCACCAACGACGGGACGTGAACGACGCAGGACGCCGGGTTCCGTTCCGCAGAAAGACCCCATGAACGGAAAACAGATCACCAAACTGGGCTTCGAGAAGAGGGCCGTCGCGCTGGCCCTTGCCGCCGCCACACTGCGCGAGCGCGCGGGCATCGACCGCGAGGAAATCCTGAACGAGCTGCGCTCGGTGCAGGCCAACCCGGAGGCGTACGTGTCGGGCGGCGTGTACGCCGAACTGGCGGAGGAATTGACCTCCCAGCAGGCGGTTCTCGACGCCCGCCGCGCGAGCGAATTGCGCCCTTCCCCCCTTCCCTATCGCGTGTGGGGCGAGGACCTGATCGAGCCGGGGGCCCGCGACCAGATGGACGTGGCGATGCGCCTTCCCGTCGGCCGCGCCGGGGCCCTGATGCCCGACGCCCACGTCGGCTACGGCCTCCCCATCGGCGGGGTGCTGGCGACTGAGGACGCCGTGATCCCCTACGGGGTCGGGGTGGATATCGGCTGCTCGATGCGCCTGAGCGTGCTGCCCCTGGCCCCGGCCAGCCTGAGCACCGACGAGGCGACCCGCTTCCTGCTCAAGCACACCCGCTTCGGCGCCGGGGTGGGCTTCGAGAAGCGCGACCGCGAGGACCACGAGGTCCTGCACGAACAGACCTGGCGCGAGCAGCCCCTCCTGCGCCACCTGCAAGGCAAGGCCGCCGAGCAGATCGGCACCTCGGGCAGCGGCAACCACTTCGTCGAGTTCGGCACCTTCAGCTTACCCGCCCCCGACCTGGGGCTGGAGGTGGGGGAATACCTCGCCATCCTCTCGCACAGCGGCTCGCGCGGTTTCGGCGCTCAGGTGGCGAACCACTACACCAAGGTCGCCCAGGCCCTCCACCCCGCCCTCGACGGGCAGGGCCGCAAGCTCGCCTGGCTCCCCCTGGACACCGAGGAGGGCGAGGGCTACTGGCAGGCGATGAACCTCGCCGGGCGCTACGCCCTCGCCAACCACGACCTGATTCACGCCCGCCTCGCACGCGCGCTCGGCGTGACGCCTGCCGCCACCGTCGGCAACAGCCACAACCTCGCCTGGAAACAGGAGGTGGAAGGCCACGAGCGCATCGTCCACCGCAAGGGTGCGACTCCCGCCGAGCGCGGGCAACTCGGCCTGATTCCCGGCAGCATGGCCGACCCCGGCTTCGTGGTACGCGGGAAGGGCAACCAGGGCGCCCTCGCCAGCGCGAGCCACGGGGCGGGCCGCCAACTCGGGCGCAAGGCCGCTGCGAATACCCTCGCCAAGAAGGACGTGCAGGCGTACCTGCGCGAGCGCGGCGTCACCCTCATCGGCGGCGGCATAGACGAGGCGCCCCAGGCCTACAAACGCATCGAGAACGTCATCGCCCGCCAGAGCGACCTCGTGGACGTGGTGGCGACCTTCACCCCGCGTGTGGTGCGGATGGACACGGGGGGCGAGGACGTGTAGGGGACACCCAACAGCCGACGAAACAGGGACCACCTCGGTAGCTCTAAAGGCGCTGCCGGGGTGGTTCTTGTCTGGCCCAAGGTGTGTGGTCGGAGAGGGCCTTTGTGGGAGGTGGAGGGGCGTTTGTGGACGCTTTGGTTACCCCCCTCCCAGCCTCCCCCACGAGGGGGGAGGAGCAAAAAGATGCTGGAGCCCTCGCGCTTTTCAAAACGCCAATCCAGACGCCGGACAGGCACACGCCGCATCAACGCTCCTGGCCCACGACCCCGCCTTGCTCGCGCAGCGAGACGGTGGGCACGCCGATGGGACGCGACAAGATCAAACCTTACGTTCGGAAGAACACGTCCACCCGCGCCGCCCGTGTGCCCTTGCCCAGCGCAGCGCCGCTCCCCCTGCCCCCTCGGGGGGTAGGGGGCTGGGGGGTGGGGGTAAGCCGAATCAAGACGCCCGGCCCCTCAACACCAACTCCGCCTTCTCAGGACGAACTTCCCCGAGCCAACCGCTCCAGCAGCGCCACCCCGAACGCCACCCCCTTCTCGAAGTGCTCCCGCACGATGTTCTCGTTCGGCGCGTGAACCCGACCCCCGACATTCCCGATCCCCGCCGCCACGCAGACCACACCGAGCGCCTCCTGAAAGGGATGCATCGGCCCGCTGCCCCCGCTGGAGGGCTGCACGACCGGCTCGGCCCCGTGCGCCTCCCGCGCGGCGGCGATGCAGGCCTGCACGAAGGGATGCCCGGCATCTGCCCGCGCGGGCTTCTGGTGGGCCTCCAGCTCGACGATCTCCACGTCGGTCAGACCCTGCGCGTCCAGGTGCGCCCGCAGGAGGGACAGCACCCGCGCCGGGTCCTGATCGGGCACCAGCCGGAAGTCGAGCTTGACGAAGCCGTGGGCGGGCAGGACCGTCTTGCTGCCCTCCCCCTCGTACCCACCGCCCCAGCCGTTGACGTTGACGACCGGGGACAGGTTGAGCCGCTCGTGGTAGGCCGGGCCGGTGGCGAGCGGGCGGGTCACGCCGTAGGTGTCCCGCACCGCCTGCCCGTCCCCAGGAATGCGGGCGATGGCTGTCCGGTCCGCCTCCGACGCCTCGCGTACATCATCGTAAAAGCCGGGAATGGTGACGCGCCCCTCGTCGTCGCGCAGGGAGGCGACCGCCCGGGCGAGGCGGTAGAGGGGATTGTCGATCACCGCCCCCAGGCTGCTGTGCAGGTCGGAGGCCGCCACCCGGCAGCGCAGCTCCACGCACATCACGCCCTTGAGGCCGAGGGAGAGGACTGGGCGCCCGTCGGGGTCGATCCCGCCGAACTCCCACCAGCAGCCGTCGGCGCGCAGCTCCTCGGCGTGCTCGGCGACGAAGCGTTCCAGGCTGGGACTGCCGACCTCCTCCTCTCCCTCGATCAGCCAGCGGACACGCAGGGGCAGGGTGCCGCCGTGCCGCTCGCGCACCGCCCGCACGGCGGCGAGGCGGGAGGCGATCTCGCCCTTGTCGTCGGAGGCGCCGCGCCCGTACAGTCGCCCGTCCCGCTCGGTCAGGATGAAGGGCGGGCTCTCCCACAGCTCGACGGGGTCCTCCGGCTGCACGTCGTAGTGGTTGTAGATCAGCAGGGTCGTCGGCCCCTCGCCCCCCTCCGCGACGAGCACGGGGGCGACCTCGCCGGGGTACGCGTGGACGGTAAAGCCCTCCGCCTCCAGCAGCCGGGTCACGAAATCCGCCGTCTCGGGCAGGCTCCGCCCCTGCGCGGACACGCTGGGAAGGGCCACGAGGTCGCGCAGGTCCGAGAGGCCGCGCTCGACGTGGGCTGTGAGGTCGGAGTGGGCGGGGTGGGGTGAGGTCATGGGAGGCAGGGTAAAGGATGGAAGGCTTCAGCGTTCCCCGGACCCGGCGCCCTCCAGCACCCCCGCCGTCGTTCCCCGCACGACCAGGCGGGTGGGCAGGGTCACGTCCTCGGGGCCATCTCCGTCCAGCAGGGCGAGGATGGCCTCTCCCACCCGCGCACCCTTCCCGGTCGTGGGCTGCCAGACGGTGCTCAGGTTCAGGGCCGCGCTGCTGGGGAGGTCGTCGAACCCGACGAGGCTGAGGTCCTCCGGCACCCGGCGCCCGAGGGCCTGGGCCGCCCGCAGCCCCCCCTGCGCGAGCACGTCGCTCATGCACAGCAGCCCGGTCACCTCCGGATGGGCAGCGAGCAGATCGCGGGCCAGCCGCTCTCCCTGGTCGGGCGTGTTCTGGGCAGCCTCGCTGACGAACAGCCGCGCGCCCGCCCCCCCGGCCGCCTCGCGGTAAGCCCACAGGCGGGTAGCGGTCGTCTCGTAAACGACGTGGGCCTCGCGCTCCGGGGGCACCGGCCCTCCCCGCCGCTCCGGCGAGAGTTCGAGGCTGAGCACCCCCAGGTGACGGTGGCCCAGCCCGGTCAGGTGTCGCGCAGCCTCCCGCGCCCCCCCGGCGTCGTCGATGCCCACCCGTGAAGTGCCCGGCTGCGGCGCCTGGTCCATGAGGACGGTGGGAAGGCCCCGGCCTAGCACCGCTCCCAGCAGCTCACCCCCCCCGGCAGCGCAGTACACGACGAACCCGTCCACGCTGGCCGTCTGCACGGGCCGAGTGCCGTGTGGACTCGCCAGCAGCAGGAGGCTCAGCCCCCGTTCCTGAAGGGTGTGCGCGACTGCCCCCAGGAAGAGGGCGGCGGCGGGGTCCGCGAAGGCGTATTCCAGCGGCGCGTCGTAGACCACCCCGATCACGTTCGTCCGCCCCCGCCGCAGGCTGCGCGCGAGGGGATCGGGGCCCCCGTACCCTAACTCGCGCGCAGCCCCCAGCACCCGCTCGCGCAGTTCCGGCGAGAGCTGGTCCGGGCGGTTGTACGCGTTGCTCACCGTGGCGAGCGAGACCCCCAGACGGGCCGCCACGTCTCTCAGGGTGACGCGGCGGCCCGGGGACGGCTTGGCGGGGGGCATGGTCGGATGCTAGCGTAGGTCCCAGGTTTCTGAAACGATTCAGCTTCCCCACCTCTTCCCTCCATCACCGCAGGAGCCCCATGACCGAAGTGCCCCTCACGCCCAGTCCTCCGCTCCTCGCCCGACGTGCCGAGGTGGCCCGGCACGCGCTGGGGGTCGTCTTCCTGACTAACGGGGTGATGTTCGCCACCTGGGCGGTGAA
>NZ_AP026560.1:87500-217500 GCF_025997855.1 Deinococcus aetherius | reverse complement strand
TCGGGGGACTGAGCGCCGTCGGTGCGGAAGGAGTGGCCGCAGCCGCAGGAACTCGTGGCGTTGGGGTTATGGACGGTGAAGCCGCCGCCCATCATATTCTCCACGAAGTCGACCTCGCTGCCCTCGAGCAGGGGCAGGCTCATGCGGTCCACCACGAGCTTCACGCCACGGTCGACGATGATGGTGTCGCCCTCAAGTTCGCGGTCATCGATGGCCATACCATACTGGTAGCCGCTGCAACCGCCGCTCTTGATGAACACGCGGACTCCGGCACTCTCCTTGCCGCTCTGGGCGAGGATCGCCAGCGCCTTCTGGGCGCCGAATTCACTGATGCGGATGGGCAAGACGGGCGCGCCGTCTTGGAGGTCGGGGTTGAGGATCGCCGTCATGCGTGAAGCGTAACACCATTGGGAAAAGAAAAAAGTGCCCGGAAGGCAAACTCCGCCGCTTGCATAGCCAGCACCCCCTCCTCGGTCCATGAAGGTTATCACTTACATTCCTTGAGCGTGTTCGTATTAAGATTGGGGCATGACCAACCCCTACACCGAGTGGTTCGAGCAGCTCCGGGCGGAGTACGGGGAGCAGCTCGCGGCCATGCCGCTCCCCGAGGGCCTGCCCGAGCACCTGCGGGCGCTGATCCATCAGGGCGACGAGGAAGCCATCCAATTCATGATCAAGCTCGCCTGGCAGTTCGGCGCCCAGGTCGGCTACGCGGCGGGCACCAAGCACGAGGAGGCCCGCACCGTGGTGAGCCGTCCCAGCCGCGTGCAGGCCTGAGCTTTCCCCCACTCCAATCCCGTTCTGCCCCCCGTGGGGGTGGGCGGGGTTTTTGTGTGGGTGAAGGAGTGCCCTCTGGCATGATGGGGAGCATGACCTCCCCCTTTGCCGCGCCTCTCGTGCTCCAGGCCCAACTCTCGGAACGTGTGTGGGGCGGCAGGCGGCTGGCCCCGGAGGCCCGGGCGCCCGTGGGCGAGGCGTGGGTGGTGTACGAGGGCAACGTGGTGGAGGGAGGAGCGCACGCCGGGCGGAGCCTCGGGGAGCTGAGCGCCGCCCACCCGGCCGAGGTCCTCGGGAGCCGTGCGCGGGGCGACCGCTTCCCGCTGCTGATCAAGCTGCTCGACTGCGACGAGTGGCTGAGCGTGCAGGTCCACCCCGACGACGAGCAGGCGCGCGAGCTGGCGGGCGAGGGCCAGCTCGGCAAGACGGAGGCGTGGCACATCCTGGACGCGGAGCCGGGGGCCGAGCTCATCGCAGGGGTGCGGCCAGACACCGGGGCCGAGGAGTTGCGGGCCGCGATCCTGGGGGGGCGGGTGATAGACCACGCTCAGCGCCAAACCGTCTCGGCGGGCGACACGGTCCTGATGCCCGCCGGAACGCTGCATGCGCTGGGGCCGGGTCTCTTTCTCTACGAGGTGCAGCAGACCTCGGACCTGACCTACCGCGTCTACGACTGGGAGCGCCCGGCGAGTGCGGGCCGCGCCCTGCACCTGCGCGAGAGCGCCCTCGTGACGACGAACGCGCAGGCCACCGTGGAGCACAGCGGCCCTCCCCGGCCCGGGGAGATCCAGGAGCTGACCCGCTGCGACTACTTCGTCCTCGAACGCCTGGCAGGGGGCGAGGCCGTGGCAGGGGACACGCGCGGTGAGAGCTTTCACGCTGTCACGGTGCTGTCCGGGGAGGTGCGGCTGACGTGGGAGGGCGGCGACGTGACGCTCGGGACGCTCGACTCCGTGGTCATCCCCGCCGCCCTGGGGTCCTACCGGCTGGAGGGAGAGTTCGTGGCCCTGCGGTCCCGGCTGCCCTAGATCAGACGACACTCCCCAGGTCATGCCCTCGACCTGGGCAGCTCGCCGCGCCCGACTCAGGGACGCGAGCGGTCCTGATCCTGGCTGATCGTCGGCGCGGTGGCGAGGGACTGGAGGCCGAGGTCAAGCAGGGTGTCCTGGCCGCGCGTGAGGAGGCGGATGTCGTTCTCGCTCTCGTCGTGGGCGACGTTGGGAGTCACGCGGACGGGGTACGGGGTGCCGTCGGGCTTGGCGTAGTTGAGGATGGTGAGTTGCAGGGCGGCGTCCTCACCGACCGGGAAGATGCGGGTGGCCGTGTTGCCCACGCCCGCCGTGGCCGCGCCGATCACGGGGCCGCGCCCGGCGTACTGGATTTCGAAGGCGAAGAACTCGCTGCACGAGGCGCTGCCCCGGTCGACCAGCACGGCGAGCGGCCCCGTCCAGAGCTGCGGGTTACGCACTCCGCCCAGGCTGCGGCCGTCCTCGAAGCGCGTTCCCCGGCTGACGCGGGTGGAGTCGTTGCCCTCGGCCCCACGCGCGACGCGGGTGAAAGCGGGCACGAAGGCGCTCACCGAACTGTCGCACTCCGCGAGGCTGCCCCCGGTGTTGCCGCGCAGGTCCACGACCAACCCCTGGGCGCCCCGCCCGCGCGCCTCGGCCACGAGGTCGTGCACCCGCTGGGCGATGCCGCCGCCCGCCAGGAACGTGGGAATCCGCAGGACGGCGACGTTCTGGGCCGCCCCCGCGAAGCTCAGCCGGGGCAGGTCGCGGGTGGAGCTGTCGCGGGAAGTCAGCGTGACGGAAAGGGGTTGCCCCGCGCGCTCCAGCCCGAGGGCCACCGTGCGGGCCGCGACTCGCGCGTCGCGCAGCCCCGCGAAGGTGTACGGTTGCCCGTCTATGGTGAGGAGCACGTCCCCGCGCGTCAGGCCCGCCTCCTCGGCGGCGCTCTGGGGCACGACCTCCAACACCACCCGGTTCTCGCCGTCGAGGGGCGCGAGCTTCACCCCGAACTGGCGGCGGTTGCCACCCGTGGCGCTCGCCACGAAATCCTGGAAGTCCTCGGGAGTCTGGAAGAAGCTGTGCTCGTCGCCGAGGGCGGTAAGTTCGGCCTCGATGACCGGGTAGGCCTTCTCGGCCGGGCAGGTCGTGGGCGTGGGAGCACAGACCGCGTTCAGCCGCGTCTGGTACTCGCGTCCGAGGGCCACTCGGTCCACGGTGGAGAGCCCGCCGTACTCCTGTTGCAGGAGCAGGTTGACCTGATCGAAGGTCGCCTGGGCGGGCGAGACGGGGGCCGCACCCTGGGCTCCCGCCGCCGGGCCCAGCGGTCCGGTCGTGAGCAGGGTCGCGGCAGCGAGAAACACGGACAGGTGGGAGGCCGCACGGCGGCGGGAGAGGAGGGTCATGACCCTTCTCATTCTGCTCTGAACAGATGGGAAGTTGGTGGGGCGAAAAAGCCGTGGAGGTCACAAAAAAGCGGTCGGCCATCAGCTTTCAGCCGTCAGCGCGTGGCCTTCCCCCGCCCTGGGTCGAGGGCTGGAAGGGTCAGGTGGACCAGGGCGTATTTGCCTTGAGTCTCTGGCACTGGCTCCTCATGTCTGAAGGCTGACGGCTGATCGCCGATCCCTCCTACGCCACCGGGCGGCGCTGGTACAGCTCCACGATGCGGCGCAGGAAGCGCAGGCCGGGGGCGAGGCTGCTCGCCTGGACCCACTCGTCCTCGCGGTGGGCGTTGCCGCCCCGGTAGACGCCGACCGCGATGGCGGGGAGGGCGTGGGGCACGGCGGCGTTGGCGTCGGTGCTGCTCGACGCGAGGCGCAGGTCGGTGTGGTGCTCCGAAGCGGCGTCCCGGGCGAGGTCGAGCAGGGGCTCGGCCCCCAGGTCGCCGCCGGGGCGGTCACCCACCCGCTCCAGGTGGACGTTGACCCCGACCTCACGAGCGGCGGAGTGGATGGCCGCCTGCGCCCGCGCGTCGAGGTCGGCGAGCACCTGCGGGTCGAGCGAGCGCAGATCGAGGAGGAGTTCGGCACTCCCGGCGATGGAATTCACGCTCGTGCCCCCCGAGGCGAGCCCCACGTTGAGGGTGGTGCGTGGGGAGAGGGGGCGGCGCAGCGCGTACAGGGCGCTGATCGCCACCCCGAGCGCGTGCAGGGCACTCGGCGCCTGATCGCCCCAGGAGTGCCCACCCGGCCCCAGGAAGACGGCCCGGTAGCGCCGCACCCCGACGGCCCGGGTGACTGCCACGCCGAGGTACCCGTCCACGGCGATGAAGGCTCCCAGTTCCGGGCGGTATCGGGCGAGGAGGTGCTTGGCCCCGCGCAGGTCGCCCAGGCCCTCCTCGCCCACGTTGGCGGCGACCCAGAGGGGGCGGCGCAGGGTGCCCTCCTGCCCGCGCAGGTCCTCCAGCAGGGCAGTCACGACGGCGAGGCTGGCGCTGTTGTCGCCGACGCCGGGGCCGATCAGGCGACCGCGCTCCTCGCGCACGGTGACGTCAGTGCCCCGGGCGAACACCGTATCGAGGTGGGCGGCAAGGAGGAGGGCGGGGCGGCCCTCGGTGCCCGGGGGGGTCAGGCGGGTGAGGACGTTGCCCACCTCGTCGCGCTCGGTGCGGTAGCCGAGGTCGCCCCACAGGTGCATCATCAGCGCGGCGCGCGCCTCCTCCTCGAAGGTCGGGGCGGGCGTCTGCGCGATGCGCGTGAGGTACGAGAGGGGCATCGCGGGCGATTGTAGCGGCTGAGTTAAGCCCGCAATCGCAACCCCTCGCCCCATCGCCCCGGGGGCAAGGATGGCGAAACCCCCGGCCGCGCGAGCCGGGGGCAAGGGGGAAGGATCAGCGCCGGAGCAGGCGGCTGCCGATCATCCCGGCCAAGCCGACCAGTCCGGCCTTGACGAGCGGGTTGCCGAGCGCCCCGCCCTGCCCGAAGGCGGCTTCCAGCGGGCTGCGGCCGTCTTGCATCGGAGCCTGCGCCGTGCGGGTGTAGGCGTCGGCGAGGTCATTCGGGTCGTCGTAACGGACGTTCTGCACCGGGCTGTAGGGGCTTTGCACCATGGCGTCCCCCATCTGCTGGCGCTGATCGGGAGGGAGCTGCTGGAAGTACTCCTGCATGAGCTGTTGCCGCTCCTGGGGCGAGGCGTTCTGCATGTACTCCTGAATGTAGGCGGCGGCCTCCTGGGGGCTCACCATCCCGTCCATGTTGGTGTCGCGGGGGTCGAGGCGGGCCATCTGCTCGTGGCGGTCACGTTGGTCGAAAAACATGGGGAAACCTCCTGGGGAGTGAAGTGACGTGCGGACGCCTCCCAACCTACGCATCTCTCCCATAACGGGTGTGAGGGCACACTTCAGGGCGATTCATGGGGGCGGGCGAGAGGGTGAGGCGGGACAATCGCGCGCCTGACATGACGTTAGATTGCGCCGTATGCGTTCTCTCGTCTTGGTCGGTCACGGCTCACACCTCAACGGCGAGTCGGCGGGCGCGGTGTACCGCTACGCGGAGCTGCTGCGCGGGCGGGGCCTCTTCGACGAGGTCGTGGAGGGCTACTGGAAGGAAGAACCGTCCCTGCGCCAGGTCCTCAAGACCACCGCCAGCACCGACGTGACGGTGATCCCCATGTTCATCTCCGAGGGCTACTTCACCGAGACGGTGATCCCGCGCGAACTCGGCCTGGGTCACCAGGGCCCGGTGCCGCCGGGGGGTGTGGCGCGGGTCCTGGGCGGGCGGACGGTACGATACACCCTGCCCTACGGCGTTCACCCGGGCATGAGCGACGTGATCCTGGAGCGGGCGCGCGAGGTCCTGCCTGACCTGAACGCGCAAGACACCGCCCTGGTCGTGCTCGGGCACGGCACCACCCGCAACGAGAACTCCAACCGGGTGATCTACGGCAACGCAGACCGCCTGCGGGAGAGCGGCCTCTTCGCCGAGGTCCACGCGCTCTTCCTCGACGAGGAGCCCAAGGTGGGAGGCTGGCCCGAGCGGGTCCGCGCCCCCCGGGTGGTCGTCGTGCCCTTCTTCGCCTCGGAGGGGTGGCACACCCTGGAGACAATTCCCGAGGACATGGGCCTGACGGGCGAGGTGACCGAGTTCCCCGAGAACCCGCACGGGCCGCAGACGGTGTACTACGCGAGGCCGGTGGGCACCCATCCTTCGGTCGCCGACGTGGTGCTGCATCTCGCCGAGGAGGCGCGCGGGGCATCGGAGCGGGGCGGGGACGAGGAGCGGGGGCACGCCCAGGCCTGGGCCGCCTTCCTCGACCTGGCCCGCCGGGGCACCCGGGTCGGGGAGGCGGTGGTCACCCCGCACGCGGGCATGTTCGAGCTGAGGCACGCCCTCGACGAGGGGCGCCCCACCGACGACCTCACCACCGTCGTCACCCCCGAGGGCCTGCGTGACCTGGCCCGGCGGGACGAGGGCGGGCACCACCGCCCAGTCCACACCCTGCGCAACCTGCCGCGCGGCTGGCGGGCGGTGCTCTCGGAGGCGGACCTCCCGCGCGGCGTCCACTACCTCTATCCCGCCGTGGTGGAGGAGGGCTACGCGCAGCACTGCCACACCCTGCGGGCGACCCCCTGGCCCACGACCGCCCGCCGCCAGACCGGCATCTACACCAAGGTCACCCGTGCCACCCCCGAGCAGGTCGAGGACGTGGCGAAGGATGTGTGCAGCGGCTGCCTCAAGACCCGGCTGTGGGCCGGGGAGAAGTTGACCCGCACCTTCTTCTCGGGCGTGCCGGGCGCCATCCCCTGCGCCGAGGCCTGCACCTACTTCATCGCCGAGGTGCGCGAGGAGGTCAGCGGGAAGCGCGGGCAGGCGAGCCCGGGGCACGACGACTGAGGCGGGCGGGGGAGGCCTCGCCCATCTTTCCTACTCCACCCCCCAGGAACGCACATCCGCCCATGAGAGACTGTCGGTCATGACCGCCCCGCGCTCCCCCCGCCCCGTCGCCCCCGCCAAGAAGCCTGGGGCGGGCGTCCCGAAGACTGTCTGGGACCTCGTCTTCACCCTGATCATCCCCATCCTGATCCTGAGCCCGAACATCCTGGGCAGCGGCATCAGCATCGCGGAGAACGTGTTCGGGGGCGGCACGGCGGGGAATATCCGGGCGTACCTGCTCGCGGCGCTGATCCCCGTCGTCTACGTCCTCGTGGACCTCTTCGTGAACCGCAACGTCAGCCCGGTGGCCTTGATCGGCGGGGCGGGGGCAATTTTTAGCGGGGCGCTCGCCTTCTGGTACGTGGACGGCTTCTGGTACGCCATCAAGGACAGCGCCCGCTCGTACCTGACGGGCCTGCTCTTCCTGATCAGCGCGGCGACGAGCGTGCCCCTCTTCCGCGTCTTCCTCGACGCCGCCAGCATCGGCGAGAAGCCGGGGGACCGGGCGGCCACCCAGCAGGCGATGCGCGACCCGCAGGTTCACCGGGCGCTCGCCCTGGGCACGGTCGCCTTCGCGGTCGTGGACCTGATCGGCGGCGTGGTGAACAGCGTCGTGAACTACGGGCGGGTCACGGCCAAGTTCGGCACCGACGCCTTCAACGCTCAGGTCGCCGAGGTGAACGCGATCATGCGTGTGCCCGCCCTCGCCATCAGCCTCGTCGGTGTGGCCGTGGCCCTCTGGCTCGTGCAGAGCGCAGTGCGGCGGCGCTACGGGGCGGGCGCCAGCCTCTTCGAGCCTGCCAAGCTGGCCGAGCGGATGCGGGAGCGGGGGGAGCTGACGGCGTGAACCTTAAAAAATAAAAAAAGATAAAAAGGCCCCGCTACGTGCGGGGTTTTCTCTTGCCACGACCCACGGTTTACTCCCCATGTTCCCTACTCCCCCGTCCGCGCCCGCCGCTTCTGGTACGCCCCCGTCAGCAGCTCCGCAATGTACTCGCGGGTGAAGGGCATCCCGCTCGCCTCAGCGACGGTGATTTCGGCGGCGCGGTCGTAGGTCAGCCGCACGAAGGAGGCGGTGTGGGCGGGGCCCTGCGGGTCGAATTCGAGGATCAGATAGCTCGGCAGGGTGCTGTCGAGGGGGTTGCCGACCGAGCCCGTGTTGATCAGGGGGCGGCCCTCCACGTCGAGCATCAGGGTCTCGTGAACGTCGGCGTAGACGAGGGCGTCGGCGTGCTGGTAGAGGGCGAACTGGGGGTTGGGGGCGAAGGCGTCGAGCTGCTCGGCGAGGCTGGAGTGGGGGTACAGGCGGTGGAAGAGGCCCTTGCTGCTCGCGTGGACAAACCGCCACCACGCGCCGCCGAACTGCTCCTCGATGCCGTAGGGCAGCCCCGCGAGGTAGGCCAGTTGCCCCGGCGTGAGCTGGCTGCGCGGCCAGAGGTCCTGCGGGCGGTGGGTGGCCCCGGCGACGCGGGCGTCCCAGTTGCCCTGGATGACCCGGGTGGCGTACGTCTGCGTCCACTCGACCACCTCGCGCGGGCGCGGCCCCTTGCCCACGAGGTCGCCGAGCACCCAGATTTCGCTGATCCCGCGCCTCTGCACGTCCGCGTGAACCGCCAGCGTCGCCTCCAGATTGGCGTGCAGGTCGGCGAGGACGGCGAGGCGGATCATGGGGGGCAGTTTAGCCCAGGGGCTCAGGTGAACCGAGCAGGCTGAAAGAAGGGATTAGGGGTGAGAAATGAGGGATGAGAAGGGGACCCGGCTCAGGCATCTGCCGGGGAGTCTCCCCCTGATCCCCAACTCCCCCCTACAGCCCCCCGCGCGGATTCACGTCCACCCGCACCCGCGCCTTCCACGAGCGGTCGAGGGTGGCGAGGAGCTGGGAGAGCCGGGCGTCGTCGCGGGCCCGCAGCAGGAGGTGGTAGGGGTACACGCCGCGCAACCGGGCGACCGGGCTGGGCGCGGGGCCCAGGACCTCGTGCGCGTGCGCCCCGGCCCCGTGCAGGGCGTCGAACACCTCCTGGGCGGCCACCTTTGCCCGCACGGGATCGCGGGCGGCGACCTCGACCTGGGCGAGGCGGGCGTGGGGCGGATACCCCAGGGCGGCGCGCACCCGTTCCTCGGCGGCGGGGTAGGCCAGGGCGTCGCGGCCCTCGACGAGGACCTTCAGCGCCGGGTGGTCGGCCTGGAAGGTCTGCACGACGAGCAGGGGGGCGCGTTCGGGGTGCCACTCCGCGAGCTGGCGCAGCAGACGGTGGTACCGCTCGGAGGCGCGGAAGTCGGAGAGGTTGAGCCAGGTGTCGGCCAGGGTCACGCCGATCAATGCCAGGTTGGGCGGCGCGTCCTGCGAGAGGAGGAGCTGGGTGCCGACGACCACACCGCTCTCCCCCGCGTGGAGGGGCGCGAGGTCGTCCTGACGGTCGCGGTCGTAGCGGTAGACGGGGAGGCCGGGGGCGAGCTTCTCGACCGTCTGGGCAATCCACTCGGTGCCGGGGCCGCGCGCCTTCCACATCTGCTCGCCGCACACGTCGCAGCGGTCGGGAACGGACTCACGGTAGCCGCATTGGTGGCAGGTGAGCTGCCGGGTCTCCTGGTGGAAGCGCAGCGCCACGTCGCAGTTGCGGCACTGGGGCGTGTGCTCGCAGGTCGGGCAGCGCAGCAGGGCCGAGTACCCCCGCCGGGGGGCGAGCAGCGCCGCCTGCCGCCCGCGTTCCTGCACCTGCCGCAGGAGGCGCGCGAGGTCGTGGCTGACCGGGTAGCCCAGGTCGCCGGGGGTGAGGTGGACACCGCTCAGCGGCCCGAGTTCGGGTTGCTCGGGCGGGTTGGCGTAGTCCACCACATGCACCCGGGCCCGGGGCGGAGGGAGCACCGCGCCGGGCAGGGGCACGCTCTCGGCGGCGGGGGCACTTCCCACCAGGGCAAGGGCGGCGTCGTGGGCCTGTGCCACCCGCGCGGCCACGTCGGGGATGAAGGCGTGCGAACCCGCTGCGAGCTTGTAGGCGTCGCTCGCCTCCTCCAGCACGACGATCAGGGCGGGGTCGGGGAGGGAGGCGGTCAGGGCGAGGTAGCTGCCAATCACCAGCCGCGCCTCCTCCGAGCGGATCAGGTTCCAGGCATGCTCGCGCTGCCCGTCGCTCAGCGCCCCGCTGATGGGCACGGCGCGGGTGCCCGCCGTTTCGGCGAGCCCGGACAGCCCCTCCCAGGCCCGGCGCAGGGTCGCGTGATCCGGGGCGAGGACGAGGACGCCGCGCCCCTGGGCGAGCAGGCGGGAGATGCGCGGGGCGAGGGTGCGGAAGCGGGACAGGGAACGACCGCCGTGCAACCGCCACGCCGCAGCCTCGGGCAGACGGTCGGGATCGTGGGTGAGCCAGGGCGCCCCCGGCTCGGGGAGAGGTGGGGGCGGGGCCGCCTCCTGCACGGCGTCCGCCCACCCCCGCGCGACGAGGCTCCCCGCCCCGGTCGGCGACAGGGGCACCCCGTCCGCCGTCGCCCCGTTCGCCCACGCGCTCAGGGACTCGACGGGACCGTGCTCGCTGAGCCACGTCCAGGCGGCGGGGGGGGCTGCCTCCACCTCAACGTGTTCCGCCCCGCCCGCGCTCACCACGCCGGACACCACCCCGGTGCCCACCCCCGCCCCCCTCGCCCAGGCGCTCAGCGTGGGCTGCGGTCCTTGCTCGGCAAGCCAGGCCCAGGCCTGCCGCCCCTTGGGGGTCAGGGTGCCGGGGGCCTCGGGATCGGCCTGGAGGACGGTCGTGGTCCTCGCGGCGGCGGGCACGGCGTCCAGGGGGCGGGCGCGGACCAGCCCCCGGGTGCGCGAGGTGGGCCGGAAGTCTTCCTCCAAGAGACCCTGCTCGCGGACCGCGTCGAGGAGGGCGGGGGAAAAGTCACGGGCGCTCGCCCACTCCCCCGTCGGGGCGCGACGACCGAAGGCGCTCAGGTCGGCGCCCGGCACCGCCCGAACGCGGTGGTCGTACCGGGCCGTCCAGCCCGCGCCCAGCAGGTCGCCCCACACCAGCCCAGCGGGGAGGCGGGCGTCCCGGGCCCAGGTACACACCGCCTCCACCGTGGCGGGGGGCACCCACGGTTCCTCCTCGTCGTCGAGGACGTGGACCGCCTCACGCAGGCGGTGGGCGCCGTGCGGGTCTCCCTCACCCACCACCAGGGCCACCGCGAGTTCCCCGCGCCAGGGCACGAGGACCCGGCAGCCCACGGGCACCGCTCCCCCCCGTCCGTGGGGAGGGACGTAGTCGAGCGCGGGCACAGGAAGGGGCACCACCACCCGCCAGGGCGCGGGAGGGGGAGAGGCGGGCGGCAGGGTCACACGTCGCATTGTGCCGCGTTCCCCCCCTGCCCGGAGTGAGCAACCCGGGTTGACACCCCACCCTCCCCCACCACCGCCACGCTAAGCTCGCCCGCGTGACGACCGTTCCCGCCCCCCGCACCGAAACCCACCGCACACGTTCCGGCCTGGGGCTGGCCCTCGTGTCGGCCCTGAGTTTCGGGACGCTGGGCATCTGGGGCAAGCTCGCCGGGGGGGTGGGTCTGGGCAGCTTCGACCTGCTCGCCTGGCGCTTCGGGCTGGTGGCCGCCGTGCTGCTCCCGCTGGCGGGGCGCGGGCTGACGTGGCGGGAACGTCAGCCGCTGTTAGGCGTCGGGCTGATTTACGCGGTGGCGACGACCCTCTACTTCACGGCGCTGGGGCGGATCACGGCAGGCACCACCTCCCTGCTGCTGTACCTCGCGCCCGCCTTCGTGATCCTCTTCGGGTGGCTCGCGGGGAGGCGGCCCGACGCGACCCGGCTGGGCGCGGTCGCCCTCGCCGCCCTCGGGCTGGGGCTGGTGGTCGGCGTGCCGGGGGCAGGGGACCGTGACCCCTTGGGACTCGCCCTAGCCGCCGGGTCGGGGGCCCTCTACGCCGCCTACCTGCTCGCCTCGGAACGGTGGCTGGCAGGCGTGCCGTCACTGGCCTCGACCGGGCACATGGCGCTCGTGGCGGGCGTGTACTTCGCGCTCCTCGCGGCGGGGGGCGGCACCCTGCACATTCCCGACACCCTCACCCAGTGGGGCGTGATCGTGGGCATGGCGGTTGTCGCCACCGTCGTCGCCGTACCTGCCCTGTACGGCGCGGTCGCGCGGCTGGGGGCGGCGCGGGCCAGCCTGGTCGGCACGCTGGAGCCGCTGTTCACGGTGCTGCTGGCAGGGCTGATCCTGGGTGAGGCGCTCCGCCCCGCCGTGCTGCTGGGCGGCAGCCTGATCCTGGCGGGCGCCGCGTTGGCCCAGCGGCGCGCGACGTAATTCCCCGAACGCCCTATCTTGGACTCACTTCAAAAGGGGGTTGGAATGGCGTTGAGGACTCGGCGGAGTTGGGCGGGTCGGCTGGGGCGGGGACTGCTGTGGGCCGTGCTGCTCCTGCTCGTGGCCGTGTTGGCGGTGATCTTGTGGCTGAAGGCGACCTCGACTCCGAGGGTGCAGGGGACGGTGACGCTGGCGGGGATCGAAGGTCCCGTGACCGTGACGCGCGACGGGTGGGGGGTGCCGCACATCCGGGCGGGGGCGCGCGACGAGGACGCGATGTTCGCCCTCGGCTTCGTCCACGCGCAGGACCGCGCCTGGCAGATGGACTTCCAGCGGCGGGTGGCGCAGGGGCGCCTCTCGGAGGTGCTGGGTGAGGCCGCCCTGCCGCAGGACCGCTTCCTGCGTACCTGGGGCTTCCAGCGCGCGGCGCAGAGCATCCTCCCCGCCCTGTCGGAGCGGTCGCGGCGCCTGATCCACGCCTACACGGTGGGCGTGAACGCGGGCCTCGCGCAGGGCAAACTCGCCCCCGAGTTCCGCATCCTGGGCTACACCCCCGAGCCCTGGACGGACGTGGACAGCGTCTCGTGGAGCAAGCTGATGGCCTACGACCTCGGCGGCAACTACGACGACGAGGTGCTGGGCACACACGTCCTGAAGAGGCTGGGCGCACGCGGCCTGAACGAGGTCCTACCCCCCTACCCGCAGGGCGCCCCCACCATCCTCAGCCGGGACGAACTCGGGCTGACCGGGCGGGCGACGCGGGCAGGAGGCCAGACCGCCGTCCTCCCCGCCGCGACCGTGCAGGCCCTCCGAACTCACCTCGCCGCCGCCCGCTCGCTCGGCCTGGAGCGGGTGCCCGGCAAGGGGAGCAACGACTGGGTGATCGGCGGCCAGCGCACCGCCAGCGGCAAGCCCATCCTCGCCGACGACCCGCACCTCGCCCTCACCAGCCCGATGCTGTGGTATCTGGCCGACGTGCGGGGGCCGACCCTGCACGCCATCGGGGCAACCATCCCCGGCCTTCCCGGGGTCGTGATTGGGCGCAACGACCGGATCGCCTGGGGTGTGACGAACGTGAACCCCGACGTGCAGGACCTCTACGTCGAGCCGGAGGGCGCGAAACTGACCGAGCGGGTCGAGGTCATCCGGGTCAAGGGCCGCCCCGACGTGCGGCTGACCGTCCGCCAGAGCGCGCACGGCCCCATCGTCAGCGACGTGGGCGCGGGGGAGGTGGGGCCCCGGGTGGCGCTGAAGTGGACGGCGCTGCAACCGGGCGACACCACCTTCGACGCCTTCTTCGGCCTCAACTACGCGCAGAACTGGCAGGACTTCGTGACCGCCCTGGAGCGGTACGTGGCCCCCAGTCAGAACTTCGTCTACGCCGACGTGGACGGCAACACCGGGTACTACGCGCCGGGCCGTGTCCCCATCCGCCGGGGCTGGGACGGCTCCCTCCCCGTCCCCGGCGACGGCACCCGCGAGTGGCAGGGCTTCATCCCCTTCGCGCGCCTGCCGCACACCTACAACCCTGCCGACGGGCTGGTCGTCACAGCGAACAACAAGGTGGTCCCGGGCGGTTACCCCTTCGCCCTCGGCAACATCCGCAACTGGTCCGAGCCCTACCGCGCCGAGCGCATCACCAGCCTGCTGACCGCGAAATCCACGGGCCTGACCGTGGACGACGTGAAGCGCGTGCAGCTCGACACGGTGAGCCTGGTATGGCGCGACCTGAAGCCCTTCCTGCTCGCCACCCGCCCGGGAGACGACCTCAGCCGCCAGGCCCTCACCCGGTTGCGGGGCTGGGACGGGAACGAGACGACCTCCAGCGTGGAGGCGGCCATCTTCGAGGCCTGGCTCGCGCAGCTTCAGGCGATGGGGCAGGACGAACTGGGGGGCGGGACGAGGATCAACAGCCTCGCCGTCCTCAATCAACTGCGGGCGGACGGTGACCTGTGCCACGACGAGAGCGAGGGGCGGCAGGACTGCGCGGGCGAACTCCAGGCCAGCCTGAAACGCACGGTGGGCGACCTCTCGGCCCGCCTCGGCCCCGACATGGGCGGCTGGACCTACGGCAGGCTGCACACCGTCGCCAGCGATCACCGCGCCTTCGGGGGCGTAAAGGTCCTCGCCTGGCTCTTCAACCACTCCACCCCCACGAGCGGCGGCACGAACACCGTCAACGTCGCCCGCCCCGACCCCGGGACGATGCGGCAAACGCACGGCCCGAGCTACCGTCAGATCATCGACCTGAGCGACATGAACCGCAGCGTGTACGTGGGCAGCCTGGGGCAGGGCGGCAACCCCCTCGGCAATCACGTCTCCGACCAGCAGGCGCTGTGGGCGTCGGGCGCTTACCTCCCCATGAGCACGGACGAGCGGGACTGGGGCAGGACGCGGACGCTCACCCTTCGGCCGGGAAGGTAGGGGGCGGTCAGATCAGCGTTCCTCCCCCTGAAGTGTGAGCACCAGCCGCCTTGATCCGCCCTCGTCCCGGTGCTCGCACAGGTAGATGCCCTGCCACGTCCCCAGCGCGAGCCGCCCCTCCCGCACGGGCAGGGTCAGACTGGGCCCGAGCAGGCTGGCCTTGATGTGGGCGGCCATGTCGTCCGGCCCCTCCAGCGTGTGCTCGAACCCCGGCCACCCGTCCGGCACGAGCCCGTTGAAATACCGCTCGAAGTCCCGCCGCACGTCGGGCGAGGCATTCTCGTTGAGGGCGAGGCTGGCCGACGTGTGCTGGATCAAGACGTGCAGGAGCCCCACCCGCACCCGCACGAGTTCGGGCACGGCGCTCAGCACCTCCCGGGTGATGAGGTGGAAGCCGCGCGGGAGGGGACGGAGGCACAGGTCGTGTTGGGCCCACATGGGGGCAGGGTAGTGCGTCGTGGTCAGCCGGGAGGAGGGAATGGGAAGGGCACGAAGGGTCCGCCCGCCACGCTCGCCGACAACTCCCCGCCCTGCACGCGGTAGATCACGTCCTGGGGATGGTGCAGGGACATGGCCTGCGCCGGGGTGAGTCCGAGGAGGTGCATCCGCAGGAGCTTCCCGATCATCTCGTGCGCCACGATCAGCACCGCGCCGGGCCCGTCCCCGTGAATACGCTTCAGCGCCCGGTCGGCACGGGGGGCGGCGGCCTCGTAACTTTCCCCGTCCGGAAAGACGGTGCGGTACTTGTCGCGTCGGCGGTCAGCCGCCCACTCGGGAAAGCGGGTCTGCCACTCGGGGCGCGTCAACCCGCTCACCTCCCCCGCGTCGAGTTCGGCGAGGTCGTCCAGCACGGTGAGCGGCACGTCGCGCCCCTCCAGAACGAGTTCGGCGGTGCGCCGCGCCCGACCCATCGGGCTGGTGTAGGCGCGGGCCAGGGGCAGCGGGGCGAGCGTGGCCCCGTGTGCCCGCGCCTGCGCCACGCCGAGCTCGGTCAGTGGAGAATCCAGCCGTCCCTGCGGGCGGCCCTCCACGTTCCACTCGGTCTGCCCGTGCCGCAGGAGGGAGAAGGTCAAACTCACGCCCGACATTCTCCGCGTGGTGGCCCGGGCGCCGGACGACCTTGTTCAGCCCCGCCCGTACGGCTTGCCCCCGCCCGTCCCGAAGCCCGCGTCGGCGACGGTGCGGCCCGTGGGCACGCCCGACAGGGTGGGGTTGGCGGCGGCGCGGCCCGCCCCCTGGGGCATGGCCCCGCCGCCCGCCGGGGGAGCGTACCCGGCGGCGGCCCCGGTACCCGCGCCCGGGTCGTTGGCGAGGCGGGCGAACTCCTTGGGGTCCACGGCGCGCTCGACGCCGACGTCGTAGGTGATCACGCGGCGGCGGTAGAGGTTCGCCAGGAAGGCGTCCATCGTGACCATGCCCTCGCGGGCGCCCGTCTGCATGGTCGAGACGATCTGGAAGGTCTTGCCCTCGCGGATCAGGGAGCGCACGGCGGGGTTGGCGATCAGGAGTTCGTAGGCGAGGATGCGGCCTGAGCCGTCCGCCTTGGGGAGGAGCTGCTGGGTCATCACCGCGACGAGGTTGCCCGCGAGCTGCACCCGGATCTGCTCCTGCTGCTCTTCCGGGAACACGTCCACGATGCGGTCGATGCTCTCGGGGGCCGAGTTGGTGTGCAGGGTGCCCATCACGAGGTGCCCGGTCTCGGCGGCGGTGACGGCGGCCTTGATCGTCTCGTAGTCGCGCATCTCGCCCACCAGGATCACGTCGGGCGCCTGACGAAGCGCGGCGCGCAGGGCGGCGTTGAAACTCATCGTGTCGGCCCCCACCTCGCGCTGGTTCACGATGCTCTGCTTGTGCGTGTGCATGAACTCGATGGGGTCCTCGATGGTTACGATGTGCGCCCGCTTCGTCTGGTTGATGTGGTCGATGATCGCGGCGAGCGTGGTGCTCTTGCCCGAGCCCGTCGGGCCGGTCACCAGCACCAGCCCGCGCGGCGCCAGCCCCAGTTCCACGATGCTCTGCGGCAGCCCCATCTCCTGTGCGGTCTTGATCTTCGTCGGGATCAGGCGCAGCACCCCGCCCACGTTCCCGCGCTGCATAAAGGCATTCACGCGGAAACGGGCCTTTTCACCCAGCGCGAAGGAGAAGTCAAGCTCGCGTTTCTCCTCGAAGGTGCGCTGCTGCTTCTCGTTCATCATCGAGTACATCAGCTTGCGCGTCTGGGTCGGGACGAGTTCGGAAAAGCCCTGCGGGTCGTACACCCCCTGGAGCTTGAACTGCGGCGGCAGCCCCACGGTGATGATCACGTCGGACGCGCCCTTCTCGGCGGCCACGCGCAGGATATCGGTGATGTCGGCGGGGGCGGGATTGGTCATGGGGGAACCTCGGTGAGTGGTGAGTGGTCAGTGGTCAGTGGGGGTCTTTGCTGGCGGATGGCGGCTGGCGACTAGTTGCTCGTCACCGCCAGCACTTCCTCCAGGGTGGTCAGCCCCTGCAAGGCCTTCTCGATGCCGTCTTGCCGGAGGGTCCGCATCTCGCTCTCGGCCAGGGCCACGTCGCGGATCTCGGCGGCGGTCCTCCCCGCCCCGATGGCGCGGCGCAGGGGATCGTCGATCACCATGAGTTCGTGGATGCCCATACGGCCCTTGTAGCCCGTGCCGCCGCAACGGGGGCAGCCCGAGCCGCGCACGAGGTTGCCGCCGCTGACCTGGGCCTCGGTCAGCCCCAGGCGGCGCAGGACGTTGGGGTCGGCGTTCGTGGACTGCTTGCACTCGCCGCACACCCTTCTGACGAGGCGCTGAGCGAGCACGCCCACCACGGCGGCGGCGATGTTGAAGTGCTCCACGCCCATCTCCTCCAACCTCGTGATCGCGCCGGGGGCGTCGTTCGTGTGCAGGGTCGCCAGCACGAGGTGGCCGGTCAGCGCGGCCTCGGTGGCGATCTTGGCGGTCTCCACGTCGCGGACCTCGCCCACGAAGATGATGTCGGGGTCCTGGCGCAGGAAGGCCCGCAGCGCCCGCGCGAAGGTCATCCCTGCCGCCACGTTGACCTGCGACTGCACGATGCCCGGAATCTCGTACTCGATGGGGTCCTCGATGGTCGTCGTGTTCTTCTCGGGGCGGGCGATGCGCTTGAGGGTCGAAAAGGAGGTGAAGGACTTGCCCGAGCCCGTCGGCCCGGTGATCAGGAAGATGCCGTTGGGCTTGTCCGTCACGTCCAGATACCGCTGGAAGTTGTGCTCGGAGAAGCCGAGCTGCTCGACCTCCGGGATGTTGCTCGCCTTTTGCAGCAGGCGCATCACGGCCTTCTCGCCGTACACGGTGGGCAGGGTCGAGAGGCGCAGGTCGATGTCGATGGAACCCTTCTTGAAGCGGATGCGGCCGTCCTGGGGCACCCGGCGCTCGGAGATGTCGAGGCTTCCCATGATCTTGATGCGGGCGAGGATGCTCTGGGCGCTTCCCCTGGGCAGCTCGTTCTGCTCGCGCAGCACGCCGTCGATGCGGTAGCGCACCCGCAGGGACGTCTCGGTGGGCTCGATGTGGATGTCGGAGGCCTCCATCAGGGCGGCCTCGCGGATCAGGTTGTCCACCACCCGGACGACGGCGTTGTCGTCGAGGGCGGAGACGTCCACGTCCTCCTGCTTCTTGGCCTCGCGGCTCTTGCTCTCGGCGGCGAGCCTCTTGCCCAGGTCGGCCATGTCCTGACTGCCGAAGTAGCGCTCGATCAGCCGGGTGATGTCTTTCTCCGCCATCACCGCCGGGACGATTTCGCGCCCCGTGATGAGCTTGAGGTCGTCCAGCGCGAAGACGTTGCGCGGGTCCTTCATGGCGATGACGAGCGATTCGCCCTGGAACCGCACGGGCACCACCAGGTAGCGCCGCGCCGTCGACTCCGGGATCATCAGCGCGACCTTGGCGTCGGGCGGATTCCGGGCGGGATCGAGGAACTCGTAGCCGAGCTGTGCGGCGAGCGAGCGGGCGAGCATCTCGGGGCTGAGCTTGCCCGACTGGACGAGGGTATCCTCCAGGCGGCCCCCGCCCGCGTTCTGCTTTTGCAACGCCCCCTCGATCTCGTCCGCCTTGGCGAAGCCCAGTTCGAGAATCACCTCGCCGAGCGGCTTGACCTTGCCGCCGCGCGCCTGAACCTGAAGGGCTTCGCGCAGTTGCGCCCGCGAGAGGGTCCCCTGCTGGACCATCTGCTCGCCCAGGCGGCCACGCTGCGGGTAGAAGCGCTCGATCAGGGCCTCCACGTCGCGCGGCTTGGCGAGGACGAGCTGCACCGGGCGCCCGAGCACCGCCGCGAGGTCGTCGCGCTTTCGGGGGTCGCTCGCCACGGCGACCACGCCCTGCGGGCCCTCGTCCACCGGCACGGCCTGGAGTCGCAGGGCGTCCGCGCGCAGCATCCCGCCCAGCACGTCCTCGGTGGGTTGGAAGTCGCGCGGGTTGCGCACGAAAGCGACCCCAGCCTGCTCGGCCAGAACCTCGTAGAGCTGGTCCTCGTTGAGGATTCCCTGGGTGACCAGGGTGTTGCCCAGCGGCTCGCCGGTCTGCTGCTGCACGTCGAGCGCGACCCCAAGCTGCGACTCGTTCAGGAGGCCCCGAGCGATCAGGCGCTGCCCGAGCCGCCCACCCCCCGCGCTGTCCCCCTGCGACTCGGCAGGCATGGGGGCCGAGAGGTCCAGCTCCGGGTAATGGGTGGCGATGGACCACAGGATCTGGTCGCGCAGCGCCTGGTACGGCTCGATCATCAGCCCGCTGTCGTCCTCCAGCGCCTCGATGGCCACGCTGGAGAGGGGGTCGGCCAGGGCCACCCGCAGCGTCTCGCCGTCCAGCGCGAAGGGGAAGGCCTGCACCGTCTGCGCCGTCTGGGCACTGATCGCCGCGACCGCCGCTGGCTCGGGCGTGATGACCAGCAGGTCCACCAGGGGAATGCCCAGCGCCTCCTCGATGGCCCGCGCGATGCGTTTCTCGCCCACCATCCCCGAGTCGATCAGGATGTCGCTGAGACGACCCCCCACCTCCGCGTGGCGCACGAGCGCCTTTTGCAGGTCGAGGTCGTTCACGTACCCCTGCTCCAGCAGGATTGCGCCGAGGCGCCGGTCACCTATCGAGAGTGCCACTGTCAGTCCTCCGTGTTCAGGCGTTGGGAGTTCCGGCCTGGGGAGGGCCGGGGGAGTCGGGGTGGAAGGCGGGGCCGGTCATTCAGGGCCGCCAGTCGTGGCCGTAGCGTTTGAGGACCGCCCGTTCGAGCTTGCGGGCCGCGCGGGTGTGCGGGAGGGCGTTCACCGCCAGGGGCCGCACCAGGACGGTGTACATCCCGGCGAGGTTGCCGCCCAGCACGTCGGTGAAGAGCTGGTCACCCACCATCCCCACCTGCCGGGCGGGCAGGTCGAGCGAGGCGAGGGCCCGGTGGAAGGCACGCGGGTTGGGTTTCCCCGCCATCCCGACCCCCTCGAAGCCCAACTTGTCGACCCAGAAGCGGGCGCGCTTGCCGGTCGCGTTGCTCAGCAGGTAGAGCCGCGTGTCCGCCCGGCGCAGGTCGGCGGCCCAGCGCATCACGTCCGCCCGCTCCTCGTAGCTGCCGTAGGGGATCAGGGTGTTGTCGAGGTCGAGGAGCAGCCCGCGCAGCCCACGCTCGGCGAGGAAATCGGGGGTGATGTCGTGGATATGGTCGATCACGTCGCGCGGGCGCAGCAGACCCCGGGGGACAGAAAGACTCACGCCGCGCCCCCCTTCGCCCCCGGCAGGCCGATCACGGCCCACATCCGGCCCGTGTGCCCCCCGTCGCGGCGGTAGGAGTAGAAGTCGGGCTCGGTAGAACACCGCCCGCTCACCCAGATGTTCCCCGGGAGGAGGCCCGTCGAGAGCAGCACGGCCCGGTTCGCTCCCGCGAGATCGAGGTGGGGGGCGCCGCCCTTCTCCAGCACGAACTCGCCGAGGCCAGCCTCCCGGAACTGCCGCGCCACGTCCGCGCCCACCGGATACCGCTTGCCGCAGATGCCGGGACCGACCGCCGCCCGGAGACGTTCGGGGGTGGCACCGCGAGCCACCATCGCCTCCACCGTGCGCGCCCCGATCCTTCCCAACGTGCCGCGCCAGCCCGCGTGCGCCGCGCCGACCACGCCCGCCGTCTCGTCCGCGAGCAGGATGGGGTAGCAGTCCGCCGTGCCGATGGCGAGGAGAAGCCCCGGCTCGGTCGTCACCAGGGCGTCGCCGTCTTGCACACCCGCTCGCGCCTCGCAAACCTCGGTGCCGTGGATTTGGTTGAGCCTCGCCACCCGCTCCTCGTCAAAACCCAGGGCACCGGCCAGGCGGCGGCGGTTCTCGGTGACGAGGCCGGGGTCGTCCTCGCGTTCGTCGAGGTTCAACCCCCCGCCCTCAGACGCACCGTAGGCGCCCGTGGACACGCCCCCGGCGCGCGTCGTGAACGCGTGCGGCAGCGGCAGCAGGGGGGAACGCAGCAGCATCAGGGGGTCAGTATCGGTTCGCATCTCTCACCGAATTCTGACGGTCTACCCGGGCGGCGGGGGCAGCTAGGTTACGCTTGGAGCGTGGTGCGAAGACCGATCCTGGCCTGGGCGCTGACCCCGGACGAGAAACGCGACCCGCTGCGGGTGTGGTCACGGCCAGACGTGGTGTTCTTCAGCGCGGGGGCGTGCCACGTTGGAATGACCCCCCAGGAGCGGACCAGGAGGCAAGGCACTTCGCCCCCGTCAGCCCGTAGGCTGACGGCACCGAAGGAGCCCCTATGCCCGGACGCACCCACAGCCGTGAGTTCAAGCTCGACATTGTGAACCAGGTCAACGGGGGTCAAAAGACGACTGCCCAGCTCTGCCGGGAGCATGCCCTCTCACCCAGCCTCATTCACCGGTGGCGGAAGGAGGTCGAGGCCCGAGGGGAAGCGGCCTTCACCGACCAGGCCAAACCCGACCAGTCGTTGGAACAACGTATTGCCGAGCTGGAGCGGTTCTGCGGGCAGTTGTCGCTGGAGAACACGATCCTGAAAAAGTCGTTGGCGACGTACCGCTCGAAAGGAGGCACCAAATGATTCAGGATGCGCGGAGCGCGCATCCTGAGGTGTCGGTACGTCGCCTGTGTGAGCTGCATGGGGTCAGCCGCTCGTGGTTCTACAAACAGGAGGGCCGGGAGGAGGTAGACGTCGACCAGGCGCTGGTGAGCGACATCGAGGCGGTTGTGGAGGAGTTCGTCGGCTACGGGTATCGGCGCGTGACCCGCGAGTTGGCTCGACGAGGCCGCCCGGTGAATCACAAACGGGTGCTGCGGGTCATGCGGGAACGCCGCTTGTTGTGCCGCCCTAAACGTCGCTACCGAGCGACGACCCACTCGAACCACAGCGAGGCGCGCTTCCCCAACCTGCTGCCCGAGGTCATCCCGGTACGACCGGATCAGGTGTGGCAGGCCGACCTGACCTACGTGCGGGTCCAGCAAGGCTTTGTCTACCTGGCCTGCGTTCTGGACGGCTTCACCCGTGAAGTTGTCGGCTGGTCCATGTCCAGGTTCCTCGACGCGGACTTGCCGCTGACGGCCTTGAACAACGCGCTGGCCGCGCGTTGTCCGGCCCCAGGGCTCCTGCATCATTCGGACCAGGGCGTGCAGGGTGGATTCAAGTGGTCGTCGCAACACCCTGACCAAGGAGGGTGGGATGAGCACTGGGAAGCGAAAATCAGATAGTGCGGGGCGCTGTAAGCTGCATTCGCCAGGACGGCCAAGCGTCGCCCGACGGGAGCACCAGCGGCAGTTCTGGGTGTTGATTGCGGCGGGTCAAGGGAGTGAAGATGCAGCCACAGCCGTCGGTGTCTCGCCTGCGGTGGGCACGCGATGGTTTCGAGAGGCAGGTGGTATGCCCCCCACAACATTGGCTCCCTGGAACGCCACGCCGTCAGGGCGGTATCTGTCCTTCGCCCAGCGGGAAGAGATCGCGCTCCGTCGAGCACAAGGTCATGGCGTGCGGGAGATTGCGAGGCACTTGGCAAGGTCCCCGTCGACCATCTCGCGTGAACTGCGGCGTAACGCCGCCACGCGTGGCGGCGGCCTGGAGTACCGGGCGACGACTGCCCAGTGGCACGCCGAACGGTCCGCCCGCCGACCAAAACCAGCCAAACTCGCGGTGAACGTGGCGCTGCGGGCGTACGTGCAAGACCGCCTGGCCGGGCAGGTCACCTCGCCCTGCGGGGCAACTATTCCTGGGCCGACTGTGGCGTTCAAGGGCCGTCGGCACGGGCGGCGACAGAGTCGCCGCTGGGCCAGTGCGTGGAGTCCACAGCAGATCGCCCGCCGACTGCAACTCGACTTTCCGAATGACCGCACCATGCGCATCAGCCACGAGGCCATTTACCAGGCGCTGTACATCGAAGGGCGGGGTGGGCTGCGCCGTGAGCTGGTCACCTGTCTGCGAACCGGTCGAACGTTGCGTGTTCCTCGAGCGCGTCGCGCCCGAATGAGCAAGCCGTTCGTCGCCCCCGAAGTCATGCTCAAAGAGCGTCCAGGAGAAGCGGCGGATCGGACGGTGGCGGGCCACTGGGAAGGCGACCTCATCCTCGGCCTGGGGAGCTCGGCCATCGGGACCTTGGTGGAGCGCTCGACGCGGTTCACGTTGTTGCTTCATCTCCCTCGTCTGCCCAGCCACGGTGTGGAAGCTCGCGTCAAGAATGGCCCGGCGCTGGCTGGACACGGTGCTGAAGCGGTGCGTGACGCTGTGACGAGCGCACTCACCCTCCTGCCGGAGCAGCTCCGACGGTCACTGACGTGGGATCAGGGTGCTGAGATGAGCCAGCACGCTAAACTGCGCGGTGAAACCGGGGTCGCCGTCTATTTCTGCGAGCCGCAGAGCCCGTGGCAGCGAGGCACGAACGAGAACACGAACGGTCTGTTGCGCCAATATTTTCCAAAGGGCACGGACCTGAGCGTGCACAGCGCGGACGACCTTGCCGCCGTGGCCGCTACCTTGAACGCCCGACCTCGCAAGGTGCTCGACTGGCGAACACCCAAGGAGGCCTTCGAACACGCGCTGCACGCCATTCATACTGCTGTTGCAACGACCGCTTGAATCCGCCCAGTACGCCAGCCGGGTCTACGTCAACCGACTCCGCGAAGTGGGCATCACGCCCAGCATGTCCAGAACGGGGAATCCGTACGACAACGCCAAGATGGAGAGCTTTTACAAGACCCTGAAGACCGAGGAGGTTGATCTGCAAGAGTACGTTGATCTGGAAGACGCATGGCGGCACATTGATGCCTTTATTGCGAACCTGTACAACCGCCGCCGACTGCACTCCAGCCTGGGGTACGTCCCGCCTGCCGAATTCGCCGCTCGGTACACTGCCCCCCAGATGTGACTTGCCCTGCGGTCCGCTCGATTGGGGTCACTCCACGCAGGGCTTCGTTTCCGAGCGGGCGCTGCTTCGCCAGCACGTCCGGGCCTACCGCGCCCTCGACCCTGGGTGGCGGGCCGATCTCCACGCGGGCGGTCCTGACCTCGCCGCCTGCTGCTCCCGCTTCGGCCCGCGACCTCCCGAGGCGTTCCTGCACGATCCTTTCCCGCGCGCCAAGGCGTATCTGGCCCGCTTTCCCACTCCCGCCGCTTACACCCGCTCCAACGCCCGGCCCCGCCGGGTTGCTACAGTCACGCCCATGACCGTTTCCGTTGACCTGTCCGGCAAGACCGCCCTCGTGATGGGGGTCGCCAACGCCCGCAGCCTCGGCTGGGCCATCGCGGAGCAGCTTCTCGCGGCGGGGTGCCGGGTGGGCTTTTCCTACCAGGGCGAGCGGCTGAGGGGCGAACTCGACAAGCTCCTGGCGGGCCGGGAGGGCGTGTGGTCCCAGCAGGCCGACGCGACGAGCGAGGAGGACCTGACCGCCCTATTCAGCCGGGTGCGGGACGAGTTCGGCAGCCTCGACATCCTGGTCCACTCCATCGCCTTCGCCCCCCGCACGGCGATGGAGGGACGCTTCATCGACACGACGCCGGAGGACTGGAACACGGCCCTCACTGTCAGTGCCTACACGCTCGTCTCCACCGCCCGCCACGCCGAGCCCCTGCTCAGAGACGGCGGGAGCATCGTCAGCCTGACGTACCACGCCTCCCAACAGGTCGTGCCCAAGTACAACGTCATGGGCGTGGCGAAGGCGGCGTTGGAGGCGGCCACCCGCTACCTCGCCTCCGAAATGGGCGCGGCGGGCGTGCGGGTGAACACCATCAGCGCCGGGCCGATGCGCACCATCGCCGCCCGCTCGATCCCCGGCTTCGGCACGATGTACGAGAAGGCCGCCGCGAGCGCGCCCCTGGGCCGCAACGCCACCCCAGAGGAGGTCGGCAAGCTGGCCCTCTTCCTGCTCTCGGACCTGGGCAGCGGCGTGACCGGGCAGACGGTGTACGTGGACGCCGGGGCGAGCATCATGAGCATGAAGGTGGAGTAGGACGTGGAAGGCGGCGCGCAGCGAAGGGAGTTCTTTCCCGCGTCCTGCGTCCCATGCCCCTCACCCCGTTATCATCTCCACCATGACTTCCACGCCCGTCGCCCTCGTCCTGCTCACCGCCCAGCGACACCACCTGGAAGACCACCCGCAGGAGCAGGCGCTGTCGGCGGCGTGGCAGAAACGGCTGCAATCGGCGCGGGCGGCGGGGCACCTCGTCGTTCACGTGCAGTGGGACGGGGCCCTGGGCACGCCGGGCGAGACCTTCTCGCGGGGGTGGGTGCTGCACCCCGACTTCCGGGCGGAGACGGGCGATCTGCCGCTCAGGGCCACGCACCCGAACGCCTTCGCGGGCTCGGGGCTGGACGCCGAGTTGCGGCGGCGGGGGGTCACGGAACTCCACCTGCTGACCCTGCCCGGCACCGAGATGCTGCCCGCCACGGCGGAGGCGGCGCGGGGGCTGGGGTACGGGGTGCGGGTGCTGGAGACCCAACCCCAGATGCTGGGCACCCCGGGTTGAGCGGCACCCACCCCACCTGTCTAGGACCCGTGCCGGGCGCCTTCTGTTCTCCAGCACGACACTTTTCCCAGTGAAGGGGCGTGGGCGGCACCAGAACGATTTCCAAAACTGCTTTAAACTCTATGGTGGTGGGCGGAGGCGCGCTACAGTGGCGGGCGTGACGTGGCTGAAGCCGGTGAGCATCGACGGGGACGCGCAGGCCGCGTTTGGCGAATTCCTGCGTGACCTGGAATCACGCCTTGCAGACCCGGCAACCGACCGGAACGTCCTCGCGCGGGACCTCCTCGCGCAGGCGATGTACGGGCGGGCGTACGGGCAACTCCTCGCGGACGCGCCGGTCGCGGCCCTGAACCTCGACGCGCGCAACGTGACCTTCGAGGCCGAGTACTACATGGCGACCGACGCCGAGAAGTTCGCCCGGGTCAAGCCCCTGCTGTGGCTGTGGAAGAACCTCGACCTCACGCCGGTCGGGCAGAACCCGGTGACGGGCATCCCTGTCCGGCGCGTCCTCGCCGAGCGCATCTTCAAGCGGGTCGGGCGCAACTTCAAGTGCTGGCAGAACGTCGAGTTCTCGGTCGGGTACAACATGGAGGTCGGCGACGACGTGGTGGTCCACCGCTACGTCCTGCTCGACGACATCGGCGGGATCGAGCTGCACGACAACGCCTCGGTGAGCGACTACGTCAATATTTACAGCCACACGCATTCGGTCCTCGACGGGCCGGACGTGACCCTGCGACGCACGGTGATCGGGCGGGGCGCACGCATCACCTACCACTCGACGGTGCTGGCGGGCAGCGTGATCAGCGACGACGCCATGCTCGCCACCCACGCCCTGTTGCGCAGCGACATTCCGCCGCACGGCATTGCTATGGGCGTGCCCGCCAAGGTGACGCGCTTCAAGCTGCGCCCCCCGCAGACGTACGACGTGGACGCCCGCGTGTACCCGCACGACTCAGGCCGCAAGGCCAACCCGCAGTTCCCGAACCCGACGCCCAACCAGACGCGCAAGCCCACGCCCGAGGAGAGCCAGACCAGGACCCCGCAGGAACAGAGCTGAGCCGGGGGCCCGTACACTGGGGGCATGACCAAACGCAGCAAGGTGTTCGTGCCCGCCGTGGTGACGGTCGCCAGCGTCGGCGTCGCCGCCGGGGCGGCCTTTGTGGCCCGCAACCGCAAGGAGGACGTCAAGGACTTCCTCGTCGCCCAGGTGTTCGAGCGACCAGCGGCGCGGGTGAGCTATACCGAACTCGGGCAGGCGCTCGAACGGGGCGGCAACTTCCTGGCCCAGCGCGCTGCCCGCACCGCCGACACCGAGGCGAACCGCGCGGTCCTCTCCCACATCATCGGGATCGAGCGGTGGGGGCAGAATCGGCTACGGGTGGCGCTTGGGCAGCGCGAGTTCGTGCGCGACGAGAATCACGCCTACAGGCCGCCCGCCGACGCCACCCTGCGCGAGTTGCAGGACCTTCTCTCGCAGACCCGCTCGCAGACGGTGGACCTCGCCCGGCAACTCCACACGGTCCCCCCGCCTGAAGGCACGACCGTCGAGCACAACGACCTGGGGCCGCTCACCTCGAAGGGGTGGCTACGCTACCTGAACCAGCACGCCGACCTGGAGAGCCGCCGGTTACGCGGGGCCAAGGAAGGCTAGCCCCAAGCCAACCCCCGCCACCCTCCCGCCCGCGCCCGGCCCCTACGCTGGGCGCGTGACGTTGCCCTCCCTCCTCACCCTCGGCTACGAGAACGCCGACCTCGACGTCTTCCTCGCCACCCTCACCCGGAGCGGGGTGACCCTGCTCGTGGATACCCGAGAGCGGGCGCAGAGCCGCCGCCGGGGCTACAGCAAGACAGCGCTGGCGAACGTTCTGCGGGAACGCGGTATCGAGTACCGGCACCTGCGCGCCCTCGGGACCCCGCCCAGCCTCCGCAAGGAGTACCGGCTGAGCCACGACTTCGGCCTCCTCACGCGCGGCTACCACGCCCACCTCGCCACGCAGGGAGAGGCGCTGGAGGAACTGGGCACCCTTGCCGCCGAGCACCGCGCCTGCCTGCTGTGCTATGAGGCGGACCCCGGCGCGTGCCACCGCTCGCTGATCGCCCGGCGGTTACAGGAGTTGGGGCTGGTCGGGGAGGTGGAGCACCTCCATGTCGGCGGTCCGGGATGAGCTTGGAGAACGCATAAAAGTGTAAGAGGGCCGCACGTACCCTCGGGGCGATGAGCGTTCTGAACGGACTACTACAGGTCATGGTCAAGGGGGGGGCCAGCGACATTCACCTGCGGGCCGGGTCGGCCCCGGCGGGCCGCGTGAACGGGCTGATCCAACGCTTCGGCGAGGCGCGGCTGACCCCCGAACACGTCGAGGTCTTCGCCCGCGAGATGATGGGGCGCCCCGGCATGTGGGAGGAATTCGTCCAGCGCCGTGAGGCCGACTTCGCCTATGGAGTGCCGGGCCTGGCCCGCTTCCGGGTGAACGCGTACTTCCAGCGGGGCTCGGTGGGCCTGATCATGCGCGTGATCGAGGACAAGCCCATCCCCTCCTTCGCGGACCTCGGCCTGCCCGCCCACACCTTCGAAGGCCTCGCCGCCCACGAGCGCGGCCTGATCCTGGTCACTGGGCCCACGGGCTCGGGCAAGACGACCACCCTCGCCTCCATCATCGACTACATCAACGCGACGAGCGCGGTGAACATCGTGACCCTGGAAGACCCCGTTGAGGTCGTCCACCGCGACAAGACCGCCCTGATCTCCCAGCGCGAACTCGGCACCGACACCATGAGCTTCTCCGCCGGGCTGCGCGCCGCCATGCGCCAGGACCCCGACGTGATCCTGATCGGCGAGATGCGCGACAAGGAGACGGTGGAGGCCGCCCTCTCCGCCGCGCAGACGGGGCACCTCGTCTTCTCCACCCTGCATACTCAGGACGCCGTGCGGACGGTCAACCGCATCATCGACTTCTTCGCCCCCCACGAGCGCGACCAGATTCGCCTGGGCCTCTCCGAAAGCCTCGTCGCCGTCATCAGTCAGCGGCTGCTCCCCCGGCTGGGCGGCGGGCGCGTGCTGGGCATGGAAATTTTGCTGGGCACCCCTACCGTCCGCGAGTGCCTCAAGGACGTGGACCGCATGGAGGAGATCAAGCAGGCCCTGATGGAGGGCGGCTCACGCGGGATGCACACCTTCGACCAGCACCTCGCCGAACTCGTCGCCTCCGGCCTGATGAGCGAGGAAGACGCCATGCAGGCCGCCACCAGCCCCCACGAACTCAAGATCATGATGATGACCCGGCAGTACGCGTAGGGCCGGGGGAATAGGTTGACTTCCCCTTTGACCGTCCCTTGAGCGGGCCTCCACACAGTGAGGGGGCGCGGGATTGTTGCGCTGCGCCGGGCGTCCAATGCCCCCATGCAGAATGGACAGATGGACCCCTCGGAGCGGCTGGTGGCGGGCTTCGTCGGGCTGATGGTGGGGTTCTTCGCCTTCTCCTACGGCAAACCGGCCCAGAAGGTGATCATCGGGGGCTTCGCCGTGGTGGTGCTGCTGGTGGCGGCACTAGGAAGAAACCCGCTGGCGGGCGGGGCGGAGGAGTAGGGGGAAGAGGCGGGCCGGGAGGTCCGCTTTCTACTTGGCTACAACGACGGCAAGGCGTTCAGCGACCATTCGCGGGTCTGCCAGTTCACCGCGCGCAGTTGCTAGCACAAGATCGAACACCTCTTGGTCCTGCTCGGGTCCAGACAGCTCTGCCCCGTTCACCAACAAAAACATGGCGGCGCAGGTGTAGGCTGTGCGCTTGTTCCCATCAACAAAGGCATGGTTACGCGCAAGGAAGAAGAGGTAGGCGGCGGCCTTCTCTAGCAGCGTCGGATACATCTCCACCCCAAACGCTTCCATAGCCGGTTGAGCGAGAGCCGAGGCAAGTGCCCCCGGGTCCCGGACGCCGAGCGAGCCGCCGAAAGCCGCCATTGCGTCGTCGTGGAGTTCCAGCGCCTGCTCCAGGGTCAGGTAAACCGTCACGCGTTGCTGAGGCGTTCGAGCAAATCGCGCTTCTCGCGGAACAGCTTCGCCTTCGCCTCCTCAAAGCTCAGCCCCTTCCGCGCGGGCCGCAGCATCAGGCCGCCCTCCGCCGGTTCGATCTCCACCTCCTCGGTGAAGCCGTACAGCTCCAGCAACTCCTTGGGGAGGATGACGGCTCGGGATTTGCCGACGGTGGTAAGGCGCTTACGCATCCCTAAACTATAACCGGGTTAAAGCCATGTAGCGGCGGCGCAGCCGACACTGCCCTATGTGATTCTGGGGCAAAACCCGCTGGCGAAGGAGTAGAGGAAGGAGGCGGGCCGGGGCGCCCACTTTTTCATGTTCAGGCTTCGCTCAACCGTTTCAGGAGGTCGTGCTTCTCGCGGAACACGATCTCCTTCGCTTCCTCGAAGGTCAGCCGTCGCCGCCGAGCCTTGACCTACCGCCTGGGCCCGGGCTTCCGCTTGAATTTCAACCTGTGCATGGACACATCATAGGTGAGAGGGTTGGTAAAATTATAATAACAGGAGGCAAAAGGTTTTGCCTCCTGTCTCCCAGGTAATTATATGTCAGTTTAAAAAGGACTTCTATCGAAAAACTCGATGAAGCGACTCTCCAAGGGAGGAAAGTCTTGCAAAATGTATTTGACGATGGAATTCATACTTCCACGAGAAACACCCATTTTTTCTATCTCCTTATAAGCCTTTTCCCTGTTATCCGGATTGAAATTATATACTACGTGGCGCTTTCCCTCCGAATCCTTAATTGTAGTTTTATCGATTGCATCATTACTGCTAGATAGGTTTTGATAGAGCTTCATTGGATAAAGCTCTATCCAACGCGAATCCGGCGCTAAATCATTTTTCTTGAGCATGTCATAAAACTTTGACGCTAAGTCATTCTCAGCAGGGTCTACGTAAACCATTCCCAACTCATCAAGCAGCAGTTGAAGCAGCCTAGTCATGTCATTAAAATTATAGTTCTTGTTTCTACCCCCTATGGAGCGTACATCATTTAAAAATCTGGATGTAAACTCAGGAACAACATCGTACCATTCACCATCTTCGAGGGTTGGATAACCTTCTATAGCAAGAGACTCGACGAGTTCATCAACACTACCGTAGGTTATAATCGCGTTTTTTAAAGTATTCTCTGGGTAGTCAGCATCTAACTTCTTTCGAAGATTAACTTCAAACAATCGTACAATTCGCTCAGCCCGCTCTCTGTCAAATTCTAAATCTTTAGTAGACCAGTTCGAATCGGCCGCTTGAATCAACTCTGCAACATCCTCCAGAATTCTCCAATATGCATTAGAGTGTTTACTATTTTCTGTACCAGAAAGATTGGGTTCGATCTTATAAGTTAATGCCATATTGAACCACCTATGTTTAGAAGCACAGGCGATTATCTGCCGCCTGTGCTCACAAGTTATCTTGCTCGTCTATTGGCAGCCAACATGCTCAGAATTCTTCTCTCTCGGTAGAGAGACCCTGGCATGTGCCGCCAGTGAGCAGAGGGGACGCACCCGTGGCCTGCGCACGGCGTAACTGGTTCGCAATCCGGTTCAAAATCGAACCATTTGTGACCAGAACGTCGCAGCCTCGCCGTATCCTCGCGGGGATGCAGCCGCCAAGGATTACCGTAACCATCTCTGGCTTCGGTCATCGTCAACTCCTGGTGCAGCGCGTTGTTTCCTCAAGCTAGCCCTGCTAGCGCCCCAAACATCTGGAAGATTGAGCTACCCGGTCCTGCCCTCACTCGAAAATCGAGCTTAGAAATTAGACCTCAGTGTCCTGCGCCGTTATCTTCCAGATGTCTGATGTCCGGAGGCATCCGACTGGCAGCCCTGACGCTCGTTCCAGCGTAGCACAAGGGTCACCCAGTGGGTGCTTTCTTATGCTCTAATCCCCCCACCCTTGTTCGCCCATGCAGGCGGCTTGGGCGCGAAGCGGCTGAGAATGGTGCCCTGGTCGTAGGCGAGGTAGGCGTCGGCCCAGGGGAAGGTGGAGTTCAGGACGCGGATAGCCTCGGGGCTCCCCATGTTGTAATCGAGCTGGTAGAGCACGAACTGCTCGGGGGTCTCCAGGCGCAGGTAGGTGGGCATGGACCCGGCGTGTTCGTCGAGCACGCTCTGGAACTCGCCCACGGCGTCAGGGCTGGCGGTCTCCAGGTCAATGGTCACGTACATGACCTTGGGCACCTCGGCGAGTTGCTCGACCCCCACGACCTCCTCGGCGATGGCGCGCAGGCCGCCGTCCTCGGACTCCAGTTCGACGATGACGAGGGCGGGCGTGTCGTTGATCAGCTTCTCCTGGATGCGGTCGTAGGCGCGGGAGAAGGCGACGAGTTCCGTCTGCCCCGACTCGTCGGCGAGGATGAAGCGGGCCATCATGCCGCCCGACTTGGTGGGCTTCTTGACCACGCTCTCGATCATGCCCGCGAGCACCGCCTTGACCCGCTTGCCCGGCGCGACGTTCTGGGTGGTGAACCAGGCGTCGAGGTCGGAGATGCGGCAACTGGCGGCCTCGCGCAAGCCCTCGTGCTGCTCCAGCGGGTGCCCGGAGATGTAGAGGCCCAGCGATTCCTTCTCGATGGCGAGGCGCTGGAGGTCGGTGTAGGGGTCGATGCCCGGCCTGAGCTTCGGCTCCGGCGCCGTCTCGCTCATGCCGAAGAGGGCGTCCATGCCGCTGTTCGCCATCGCGGCGGCTCCCTGTGCCCAACTCAGCGCGTCCTCCAGGCTCTCCATCAGTTGCCGCCGCTCGCCGAAGCGGTCGAAGGCGCCGGACTTGATCAGCGACTCCATCGCCTTGCGGTTGCAGACCTTGTTGCCCAGCCGCGAGCAGAAGTCGGCGAGGGACTTGAAAACACCCGCACGCTGCCGCTCCTCCAGAATCTTCTGCACCGCCGCCTCGCCCAGCCCCTTGATCGCGTACAACCCGAACAGGATTTCCTCGCCCTGTACCGCGAAGTCGGCGGCGGAACGGTTGATGTCGGGTGGCAGCACCCGCACGTCCATCTTGCGGGCGTCGGAGACGTACTCGGCCACCTTGTCGGAGTCGCGGCGCTCGACGGTGAGGAGGGCAGCCATGAACTCGACGGGGTAGTTTGCCTTTAGCCAGGCGGTTTGGTATGTAATTACGCCGTATGCGGCGGAGTGGCTGTTGTGGACCACGAGGTCGTTTGCCACGAAGTTGTGGGTGCCGGGCACTTCCAGGTCGTAGGTCCGCGCCTCACCTGCGGGCTCGATGCTGACGATGGTGTCCCAGTACAGGTCGTCCGAGCAGGCGTCCAGCAGGTCCGGCGACTCGAAGAACTCTCCGAGTTGCCGGATGGTGTCGCGGCGGAAGCCCTCCTTATGGGCCTTGGGGGTGCCGTAGAACTCCTTGGTGCAGACGCCGGACTGGGCCTCGATCTGGCGCCAGGTCAGCCCGCTGCCGTCCTTCGCCCGCTGAACCCTGGCCTTGACGCTGGCGGGCAGGGTATCCACCGTCTCGCGGCCCGCCGGAACGCCCGCATAGTAGGCACGCAGGGCGGCAAGTTGAGCGTCCCGGCCCCTGACGTGCGGCGCGACGACCTCCAGAAAACGGTCGATGCTGCGCCGTCCGACGAGGTGGACGGTATAGCCCGCACGCCCCGCCGTGTCCTCACCGCGCGTGTAGGCAAAGTGCTTGCGGGTAATTTTGGAGACGATGCCCAGCCGCAGCAACACGTGGGCGAGGTCGTCCGCAAGTCGGCGGGAGGAGGTGGCGGCGAAAGGCGTCGTGTTCCCCACCCCGAAGAGAAAGCCGTCGCCCGACCAGTAGCGTCCCACCAGCACGGCGAGCGAGGCGTTACCCAGGCGGAAGGCCGCAGCGGGCAGGAACTTCTCGGTCGCCTTCACGCCGACCAGCCCCAGTTCCTCCAACCACAGCCGCGCGCCGGACTTGCCCCCGGCGCTGCCCCGGATGCCGCTTCCCAGGTACACCTCATGCACGTCCTGCCGCTCGGGGCGGGCTTTGGCGGTCGGGCGGGTGTTCGGAAACTGGGAGGCGAGCGCGACCATGTCCTCCACCTGCGCCGCGCTCTTGCTGTAGAGGTAGGCCCCGTGAGGGTGGCAGGTGTTGCCCTCGGCCAGAATCCAGCCGAGCAGAGCCGCCTCGTGTTCGGCCCAGGTTTCGGTGCCGAGTTCGGGCAGGCAGGCGGGAGCGGCGATGCGGTCGCCGGGTTGCAAGTCCTCCACGTTCCGCCAGCCGTCCAGCGTGAGGAGCGGGTGGTTGGCGGTGGCGGTCAGCCGCTTGCCGAGAGCCGTGCGGACCTCGAAGACGGGCTTTACACCATTGTCGAAAAATTGCCCCGTCGGGCGTAGTTCCAGCCGGTACTCGCCGTTCACGCTGGGAAGCTGCACGGGCCGCCCCTCGCGGTACAGGTCCTCGATACGGCGCAACTCCCCGCCTTGAACAGGAATAAGCGTATCCCCCGTCAAACATTTGTTGAAGCCGTAATTCGCAAATGCGTCAAGCAAATCGAATAGCCTATCACCTTCGTCCTTCGGAACGCCATTCTTCTCGGCTCCGTCCACGAAGATTTGCCGCTGACGCTTCATCTCCTCCGCGTCCTTCTTGCCCATCGCGCGGCGCAACAAGTCGGCTCCACCCAGGCTAAACCCGGCGACCTCCGAAGCGATCTGCATGATCTGCTCCTGATAGACGGGAATGCCATACGTCTCGGCCAGAATCTTTTCCAGCCACTGCGCGGAGTTGGGAAAGCCGTCCTTGACGTAATCCACCTCCTCGACCCCGTGGTGGCGGCGGACATAGGTGGGGATGTTCTCCATCGGGCCGGGGCGGTAGAGGGCCGAGAGGGCGATGATATCGGCGAGGCGGCGGGGCTTGAGGCGGCGGGAGGCGTCGGCGATGCCCGCCCCTTCGAGCTGGAAGACGCCCTTGTTGTCCCCGCGTGAGAGCAGCTCGAAGGTCTTCTCGTCGTCGAAGGGGATCGTGTCGAAGTCGATCTCGATGCCGCGCGACTCGCGCATGATGCGCTTGGCTTCGTCGAGGAAGGACAGGGTGCGGAGGCCCAGGAAGTCCATCTTGATCAGGCCGATGTCCTCCACGGCCTTCATGTCGTACTGACAGACCATGCCCTCGCCGGAGGTGTCGCGCATCACGGGCACGAGGTCGGTGAGCTGCGTCTTGCCGATCACGACCCCCGCCGCGTGGACGGAGGCGTGGCGGGTCAGGCCCTCCAGCTTCAGGGCGAACTCGTAGGCTTCCTTGAGCTGGGCGTCCTCTTCGAGCATCTGCTGGATGTCGGGCACGGCGTCGCGCGCCTGCTCCAGCGAGTAGGACTTGCCGAACTTGATGGGGATGAGCTTGGAGACCTTATCGACCTTGGCGTACTCCAGGCCCATCACCCGCGCCACGTCCTTGAGGCACGCCTTGCTCGCCATCGTTCCGAAGGTGGCGATCTGGGCCACCCGGTCGTCGCCGTACTTGCCCTGCACGTACTCGATGACCTCGCCACGCCGGGCGTCGTTGAAGTCGATGTCGAAGTCGGGCATCGAGATGCGGTCGGGGTTGAGGAAGCGTTCGAACAGCAGCTCGAACTCCAGGGGGTCGAGGTTGGTGATGCGGATGGCGTAGGCGACGAGCGAGCCCGCGCCCGAGCCGCGCCCCGGCCCCACGCTGATCCCCTGATCCTTCGCCCAGTTGATGTAGTCGGCGACGATCAGGAAGTAGTCGGGGAAACCCATGTTGTTGATGACCGAGAGTTCGTACTCGGCGCGGCGCAGGATGACGAGGGCGTGCCCGTGGTGGGCCGTCGTCGTCTCCTCGCCGTCGGCCTCGGGATCGAGTTCGATACTCGTGTCGCTGTCGCCGCGCCGGGCCTTGCGGCAGTCCTCGTGGGCGTAGGCGGGGAGCTTCCCGGCTTCGGCCTCCGTCTCCATGATCTCCAGCGCGGGGTATCCGGTGTACTTCTCCCCTGCCGCCTTTCCGCGCGCCTCCCACTCGCTTCCCATAAAGGCGAGGAGCGTGAAGAGGGTTTCGAGGTCGCAGGTTCTGGCATCGCAGCCGTTCACGCGGGCGAGAACGCGCGCCCTGTCTTCTGCTCCCAGCGCCTCCAACGAACGCTGGGCGTAATCGCGCAACAGGTTCTCCGTCGCATGTGCTGGGTACCGCTTCACCGTGCCCCGGTATGTCTGCACCCGCAGTTCCTCGGCCATCGTTCGGCCTTCCGGGATGGGCAGGGCGGGCATCTGGTACACGCGCTTCTTGCCCACAGGAAGCTCGACGTTACACATCTGGGCGATCATCGCCGTGTTGTCGAACGGCTCCTCGCCCCACTCGCTCACCGGAAGGGCCGCCTGCATCTCGTCCAGGCCCTTCACGTAGAACTCGTCGCAGGGGAACTTGAAGCGGTTCTCGTCGGCCAGCGTCGCCTTCGTCTGGATGGCGAGCAGCGTTTCGTGGGCCGTGGCGTCCGTCTTCTTGACGTAGTGGCCGTCGTTCGTGGCGACCATGCCGATGCCGAGTTCCTGGGCCCAGGCCTTCAGGACCGGGTTGTTCTTCCGCTGCTCGGGCAGCCCGTGGTCCTGAATCTCGATGAAGTAGTTCTCGCCGAAGAGGTCACGGTACCAGAGGAGGCGCTGCTTCGCCTCGTCCTCGCGGCCCTGGAGCAGGAGTTGCTGCACCTCCGAGCCCAGGCAGCCGGAAAAGGCGATGACGCCCTTGTGGTGCTCCTGCAACAGTTCGTGGTCGATACGTGGCTTGTAGTAGTACCCCTCGGTGTAGCCGCGCGAACTCAGGCGGCAGAGGTTCTGGTAGCCCTCGAAGTCGCGGGCCAGGAGGGTGAGGTGGAAGATGCCCTTCTCGCCGCTCACGCCAGGCTTCTTGTCGCGCCGGTTGCCGAAACCGGGGACGACGTAGGCCTCGTAACCGAGAATCGGCTTGACGCCCATGCCGGTCGCGTAGTTGTAGAAGTGCACCGCCCCGTGCATGTTGCCGTGGTCGGTCATGGCACAGGCGGGGTCGTTCGGCGTGACCTCCTTGACCCACTTCAGGAGGTCTTTCAGCTTGGCTGCGCCGTCGAGCAGGCTGTACTGGGTGTGCTGGTGCAGGTGCGCGAATCTCCTGGGAGCACAGCAGGAGCCGTCCGGGAGGTGAATGTGCCCGTCATGGGGGTGGGGTTGAGGCTCGGCGGCGGTCATGCCCAGAGTCTAGGCCGGGGGCACCCGAAGGTCAGTGACGGCGGAGGTTGACGGCCGCCGCCCCGCGCCAAACGGGGGGAGGAAAGACGCCGACCTCACCTCAACTTGCTCCTCGGCCCCGGTGGCACTCATCCCCACGGCAGGGGTTACTTCTGCCAGCCGGATTGCTCCCTTCACATGGGGAGGACATGAGGAACAGGCTGGGGGACTGGGAGGCGTCCGCTCCTGCAAACAGGACTAGGAATTATCGAAGGCCATACCAACGCTCCGCAGCACCGGGGAGAAGGTCTGGAAGCTGGCCCGGACAAAGCACCGTCGTCGGGCTGGCCGGGCTCCTCTCACCCATTGCTCCCCTTCAACTCCCTGGACCGAGTTCAGGCCGGGTAAAGAATTGTTGTTTTCCTTCCCATTCAGCCTATAATCGTGGACCTCATGAGGCGAAATGTGCGCTTCTCACGAGCCGTGGGTTCAATATGGAAACCCATGAAGCCGCGTGTCATCTTGCTCTCATCTCTTCTGTCGTGCGGGGTGACGGGGTCCTGGGCGGCGGCTCAGGCGGACCCCTTCCAACGTTCGGCGCCCGCGCAGGCCACACCTTCTCTTCGCGGCGCGTCACCTGCCCAGGCACCGGCGAGCGGCGCGGCGAATTCGGTGGAGGCGACCACGGTGCCAGCGGGGTCGGGAACGCTGAACCTGACCGGCATGACGGGGGCCACCTTCGGCCTGCCGCGAGCGAGCAGCGACGGGAGCCTGACGCGGGTGGTGTTCGACCTCGCGCCGGGGGTGACGTACCTGCTGACGCCGACCTTCGGGGGGCTGAGGATCGACGTGCGGGGGGCGCGGGTGCTGCCCGCCGTGAGCGCGCGGCTGGGCACCAGCGTGGCGGAGTACCGGGCGGGGGGCGGGCAGGTCACGCTCGTGACGCCCTTTCCGCTCTCGCTGACGGACGGCTGGCGGGCTTCCGAGACGACGGTGGCGACCGGGGCGCGGGTGCTGATCGTGGAATTCGCGCCGACACTGGCGGGGGGGGCCAGCGCCTCGCTGCGGTCGCTCGTGCGCGCGACGGCGGCGCCCGCGACTCCCGACGCGCGAAGCGTCCTGAGTGCGCCTCTGAGCACCGTTGCGACGGCGACTGCCGCGACGGCGGCGCCTCCACCCACCGCCCCGGCCCCCGCCCCCGCTTCTGCCCCGGCGGCCTCACGCCCCGCCCCGCCCGCCCCCCTTCCCGAGGGGTTGCCACCGGGGGACACGGTGTCTGCGGCGGGGAAGACGGCGGCTCCCCCGCCTGCCCCAGCCCTGCAAGGTCAGGACACCGACAAGCCGAGTCCCCTGAGCGGACGGGCGCCGGGGAACTCCCAGCCCGGGGCAGCGCTCACCGTGCCCAGGCTGGGCAAGAACCCCGGCCTGACGCGGGTGGTGATCGACCTGCCGCCCGGGGCGACGTACCGGATGGTGCCGGGCGGGGTGGGCCTGCGGGTGGAACTCGCGGGGGTGACGGCGAGCGCCCAGACCGGGCAGAACGTGAGCCCCGAGCTGCGGGCGTGGCGCTTCGAGCCGACTGAGGGGGGCGTGAACGTGACGCTGCTGACCGGAACGCCCGTGACCCCGCGCAGCGGGTGGCGGGCGCAACTGCTGCCCCCGGCGGCGGGGAGTGACCGCTCACGGCTCGCCATCGACCTGGCCCCGGCGCTGGCGGACCTCACGCCACTGACCTCCAGGGAGCGGGTGGTCACGGCGGTGCCCCCGGTGCCCGTGACGCGCGGCACGGCGATTCTGGCCCTGAGCGCGAGCCTCGTGCAGCCGCGCGTGGTGATCGACCCCGGGCACGGCGGGCGCGATCCGGGCGCGGTGGGCGCGATCACCGAGAAGGAGGTCACGCTGGACGTGGCCCTGCGGGTGCGGGCCCTGCTGCGCGCGGCGGGGGTGGACGCGGTGCTCACCCGCGAGACGGACACGGCCCTGCACGGCAACAAGGCGACCGACCTGGAGATGCGCGCGAGGACGGGCACGCCCGGCACCCAACTCTTCCTGAGCATCCACGTGAATGCGATGGACGCCCGCTCCGCCCTGCGCGGGTACGGGGTCGAGACGTGGTGGAACCCCAACCACCCCCTGTCGAACACCTTCGCCGCCCTGATCCAGAAGAACGTGGTGGGCGTGACGGGCGCGTACTCGCAGGGCCTGAAGGGCAACCGTTCCCTCTCGGTGCTGCGCAACAGCCGCATTCCCGCCGCGCTCGTGGAGATCGGGTACACCAGCCACCCGGTCGACGGCCTCAACCTCAAGGACGAGAACTACCTCGACCGGGTCGCCCTCGGCATCGCGCAGGGCATCCGCGAGGCGCTCGTCACCGGGGTCACGGCAGGCGGTGTGGCGGCGGGCAAGTAGCGCCGGGACGGTGGGCGGGGCGCTGGGGCGAGATGTCCGGCGCCCCGCCCCGTCTTTCCTCAGTGCTGTGCCGGGTCGGCCTGCGGCGGGGCTGCCTCGCCGCTCGCCCGGGCGGCGCGGTGGACGAGCGGCATGATGGTCAGCCCCTGCACGGCGATGGTGAAGAGCACCACCGCATAGGTGGCCGTGACGACGTGGGGGCGGTAGGGGCTTTCCGGCAGGCTGAGGGCGAGGCTGATGGCGATGCCGCCCCGCAGGCCGCCCCAGGTCAGCAGCCGCACGGTGAAGGCCCCGTACCCCTCGCGTGAGCGCACGAGCGCGAAGGGAAGCGCGACGCTGACCCAGCGGGCGGCGAGGGCCACGCCGATGAGCAGCACGCTCGCCGCGATCTGTGGCCCGGTCGTCTCGGTGAGGAGCACGTCGAGACCGATGAAGGCGAAGAGCAGGATGTTGAGCACCTGATCGATGGTCTCCCAGAAGCCCTCGACATGGGCGCGCGTCTGGGCCCCGAAGGCGCGGTCCTTCGTCGCCGAGATGATCAGTCCCGCGACCACCATCGCCAGCGGCCCGCTGACCCCCAGGGCGGAGGCGGCCACGTACCCCCCGATGACGACCGCGAGCGTGATCAGCACCTCGACCGCGTGCTGCTCGATGGAGTGCAGCAGAGCGTAGCCCACTCCGCCGAGCAGGGCGCCGAAGAGGACCCCCCCCAGTGCCTCGCGCACGAAGAGGCTCAGGGCGCCGGGGAGCCCCGCAGGCGCGTGGTGCTCGCCGAAGCCCGCCAGCCCCGCCAGCACGAGGAAGATCACCACGCCCACCCCGTCGTTGAAGAGGCTCTCGCCCGCGATCAGGGTCTCGATCCTGGCGGGAACCTGCGCCCGTTTGAGCAGGTCGAGCACCGCCACCGGGTCGGTCGGGCTGATGAGCGCCCCAAAGAGCAGCGCCCAGATCAGGGGCACGTTCAACCCCACGAGCGCGAACACGAAGTACGCCGCAAAGCCGATCAACCCCGTGCTGATCAGGGTGCTGAGCAGCGCCAGCGTCAGGATGCTGACCCGTTGTCGCAGCATCTGCCCCGCGTCCAGCCCCAGCGCCCCGGCGAAGAGCAGGATGCTCAGAATTCCGTTCAGAACGAAGTCGGTGAAGTTCAGCGTTTGAAGGAGTTCTCTCGCCCAGCCCCGCAGCCCCGGCACGCCCAGCGCGTCGAGCGCGATCAGCCCGATGCTCGCCAGCGCCCCCGCAAGGGTCACGCCTACGGTGGTGGGAAAGCGCAGCGTGCGCTCGTTGAGGTACGCCAACACGGCGGTCACGCTCAGGAGGACGGCGAAGGCGGTCAGCATGGGGCCCACTCTAGCCCGGGTCCTGTCGGCCGCGATTCCCACAGGAGAAGGGGCGAACCCCGTCGGGTCCGCCCCTCTTCGCTTCCCGGCTCAGTCGCGCTCGCGTTCGCGCTCGGCGTTGAGTTGTGCCTGGAGCTGGGCCTGCTTCTGGCGCACGTAGTCCTGATGAAAACGGCCCTCGTCCATCAGCTCGGTGCCGACCGTGAGCTTGCCGGTCGCCAGCTCGCGCATCGCCTGGGTGACCAGATTGCGGGTCCGCACACGCTGCTCGACCGGGAGTACGCTGGGCGCCCCCGACCGGAGTTGCAGGGCGCGTTTGGCGGTTACGACCGACAGCCGGTACTTGCTGTCAGTGAGGGAAAGCAACTTGTCGATATCCTTTTCGGCCACGGTGATACCCCTTTCGGTCCGGTGGGCCCCTTACGGAAAACAGTTTCCGGGGGCGCGGTGAGCACCGGCCACGCCACTTCCGGCGCGCTTCAGCCGTTCAGTCTACCCCGGGGTGGGGGGGTCGTACCACCCCGAGAGTCCGGGCCTTGTCTACAGGAAGGGGCGCCCCTTCTCCTGTCCGGGTCCCTACAGTGAGGCCATGAATCTCCCCGACCTGCCCGCCCTGCTCTCCGTCGCGGGTTACGCGGGCATCCTCGCCATCGTGTTCGCGGAGACCGGGCTCCTGCTCGGATTCTTCCTGCCCGGCGACAGCCTGCTCATCACGGCGGGAATCGTGGCGGCGCAGGGCAGCCTGGACGTGCGGGGCGTGATGGCGGCGGTGATCGTCGGGGCGATCCTGGGGGACACGACGGGATACCTGATCGGGCGGCGCTTCGGCCCGGCGGTCTTCCGGCAGCAGGATTCACGCCTGCTGCGGCCCGAGTTCCTCACCCGGACGCAGGAGGTCTTCGGGCGGTACGGCCGCCTCGCGGTGGTTGTGGCCCGCTTCATCCCGGTCGTGCGGACGATGACCCCCACCCTGGCGGGCGTCGGGCGGCTGCCCTACCCGGTCTTCCTGGGCTTCAGCGTCCTCGGGGCGGTGTTGTGGGGCGTCGGCGTGCCGCTGGCGGGCTACTGGCTGGGCGGGCTGATCCCGCACCTCGACCGCTACATCCTGCTCCTCGTGGCCGGGGTGCTCCTCGTCTCCGCCGTGCCGGTGGCGCTGGGGTGGCGGCGGGCGCGGCGACCGGGCTGAACCTCTCAGCGGCGCAGCAGGTTCCCCAGGGCCCGGCGGGTCTCGGGGAAGGCCAGCGGGATGGACGCGAGCGAGGCCAGGGTCGCCACCTGGCAGTAGGCGCACAGGGCCTTGTTGTCCCGCCACTCCTCGCGCCCGAGTTCGACGGCGGTCAGGGTGTCGCCCAGGATCTTGAGGCCCATCGCCACGGGGAGCAGGGGCAGGTCGGTCGCCCGGTCCTTGCCCCCCGCCGCCGCGAGCCACGCGGTCGCCCCGTAGCTCACGACCATCATCAGGGCGTCGGGCGTTTGCAGGCGCTTGTAGGCGTAATCCGAGGCGTCCACCCGGGCCGAGTCGAAGGGGCCGGGCGGATCGGGCAGGTCCTTGAGGATGCCCGTCTGGTACAGCGACACGACCTGCCCCATCGCCACGCCGAGGAGGGACAGCCCGACGATCCAGCGGCGGCGGTGGAGGTCGGGGGTGTGGGCTTCGCGCAGTTCACGGCTGAGTTGGGTGGGGTCCACGGCTTTTTCCTCCCTTGCGGGCGCGGGCGCCCGTGCCCGTCCACTCTCCCGGGCGTGGGCCACCGCCCGGATGAAAGGCGGGTGGCCTCGCCTTGGCCCAGGGAAAGGCCGGGGTTTATCGTCCGCACGTCTGTCGGGTTGCTGACGGCCCCGGCCGTGTGGGGAGGGCACGATGACGGGCAGCGTGCCTCCCGACTCTCCCCCCCCACCCCGACTGCGGCTGCGCCCCGAGACGCCGGAGGGCTGGGTGCGGCTGCACCTCGCCGGGCGCCCGCTCCTCGCCCGGCTGGCCCGGACCCTGGCAGCCCTCCCGGTGGACCTGACGCCCGCAGAGCGCACTGCGCGGCAGCGGGAGGCGAGCGGGGCACTCCTGGGTCACCTGGGGGTTCGACTCGACGTTGGGGGACTTGAACACGCGCGGGGTGGGCCCTTCGTCGTGGTCGCCCTGCACGAGAGCCTGCTCGACGTTCCGGTGCTGCTCACCCTACCTCTGCGGCTGCGCTTCGCCGCGCGGGACGAGATTTTCACCTGGCCGCTCGTCGGCCCGGCGGTCACCCGGCTCGGGCACCTCAGCATCACCCCCGAGCGCGGGGCCGCCGCATACCGGCACCTCCTGAGGGCGGGGCGGGCGGTGCTGGCGGGCGGGGAGAGCCTCGGCCTCTTTCCGCAGGGGTCGGTCCTCGGGCTGGAGACGGACTTCCAGCGCGGAGCCTTCACCCTGGCACGACACCTGCGCGCCCCCCTGCTCCCCGTGGTGCTGACGGGCGGGCACCGGATTTGGGAACACCCCTTCGCCCCCACCCTGCGCTACGGCCAGCGGGTTGGCCTGCGGGTGCTGCCACCCGTCCCCGTGGCGGAGGTCCTCGCCGTGCTCCCCGACATTCTGCGGGCCCGCGTGCAGCGCGAGATGAAGCGCGCGGCCCTCTCGGGAGACCTGCCCCCACCCCGCCGCTACGACCCCGAGCGTGACGGCTACTGGGACGGCTACCGCTTCGACATCGACCCGGCCTTTCCGGAGTTGCGGGGCCAGATCGAGGCGCGGCGCCTGCACCTGTCAGGCGAGACAGGATGAATCCCCCGCGCTCACCCGGGGAGGACGCTCAGCGGACCCTTCAGGTGCCGTGGGCGAAAACCAGCCCCCACCGGGGCAGGACCTTCAAAAGAAAAATCCCGTCCTGGTGGGGACGGGGCTTTTCCCTGGAGCCAGGGGTCGGATTTGAACCGACGACCTACTGATTACGAACTGGGCAGAATGACTTCACCTCTTTTCACTGTAAACGTTAGTATATCCCCGCTTATGCGTGCCCAGCGGGTGTTTTCCGCCCCTCATTCTCACCCTGCTTCACCGCTTATCACTGCTCTTCACCGCCTCTGTAGCGCATGGGTAGCGCACGCGTGTATTACGTCAGTCACGTTGTCAATAGCCAACACTTCACGTCCAACAGAAAGAGTGCTAGGGTGGAATGCAGTGATGAGCGGTTACGTTCAGAGGCTTAGTGCCAGCAACTCCCAAGACCTGTATGCCGCTCTGGGCCGGGTTATGGAAGCGCACTACGGCCCTGACTGGCGGAACGCTCAGCGGATAGGGGCCAGCGCGGCGGGCGCCCTTCACGGGCTGACCCGGCTTGAAGACCGGCCCACTCTGCTTTACCTGGCCCTCTCTGACCGGCTGACCCTGCCCAACCGCCGCTACCTGCCCGCCCTGCGGGTCAGCTTGCGGCTGCTCAGCCGGGCTTCCTGGCAAGCTCTCATCCTAGCCCTTCACGCCCGGCTCAAGGAAGAGTTGGAAGCGGCGCGGGACATGCTCACTGAGCGCCTGGAAGAGATGCTGGCTGCCGTCACCGTGCCCGACCTGCCAGAACGGGACCGGGACACAGGGCCGCCCCCGCTGACGCCGATAGAAGCCCGGCCCCAGGTCAGGCCAGGCGCCCCCTTTTACCTCTGAACTTCAGCCGCGTTTGAAGTTCTACCCCGGCCTTGTCGCCGGGCAGAGAGTGAGAGGGCCGTTTCATGGAACAACCCAGCTACTACAGCGTTGACGGTGCCGCTGCCCGTTTGGACGTTCACCCCAACCTGATTTACAGGGAGGTCAAGGCGGGCCGCCTGCCCCATATCAAGGTGGGGCGGAAGGTCATCAGGATTCCCCGGCAGGCGCTAGAAGCCTGGGAACAGGCCCAGCTTGAAGGGGGCAGGCAGTGAAAAGCCCCCACCAAAAGGCAGGGGGCAGCCACCCCAAGCATACCGGAAAACGCCCCATAGTTACGCTCTCCGAAAAATACCCCCTCGGCAGAAAAAGATGCGTGCTGGCCCCCGTTTTTGGCGGTGAGGCGTGAACGTTTCCGAACTGCTGGAAAGGGTCAACCTGCCTGACCTGATCGCCCAGGAATGGGGGCCTGAAGCTGTCCGGGGCCTGCCCCGTGAGCGGGGCGGCAAAATCTGTGACCGGCGGCCAGGGCAGGAAGAGTACCACCCCAGCTTCAGCGTGTTTCGCCGGGGTCAGGTCTGGTTCTGGAAGCGTCACGGCGGCGATGGGGCCAGCGGCAGTGCTTATGACTTCCTGCTGGAATGTGGTTACTCGGCAGCCCAGGCCCGTGTCGAGCTTCACCGCCTGGCCGGGGTGCCTCTTGACGGCTGGCCGAACGCATCACGGCCCAGCCGGGCCTACACGCCCCCCTCACCGCTGGCCCAGGCGCAAGGCGCACTGTCCGCCCTCTCCCCGCTGAACCCTGACGAACTGAATCGGGCGCGGCAATTGCTGGCCCCGCTGACCGGGCAGGACCGGGCCGCCCAGGACTTGCGGGCACGGGGCCTGTGGGGCTGGCCGGGCCTGCGGGTGGGCAAGCTCAGGCGGGACTACCGGACCCGTGACGGGCGCCCGCTGGCCCATGCCGGGGCGCTGGGCCTGCTCATCACCGGCCCGGATGGGCAGCCCTGGGGCCTGAAGGTCAGGAACCTAGGCCGCCCGGCAGACCTGGCAGCGGCGGGGCTTGACCGCTATGTGTACCGCCTGGCCCGGCACGGGGCGCCCGCGTGGTGTGCCCCAGGGTACGGCCAGGACGCGGCGGGGCTGATCGTTGAGGGTGAGTTGAATGGGGCCGCCGCCGCGCGGGCACTGGGCGCCGCTGGGCTGGCCCTGAACGTGCAAGGGCTGGCCGGGGCGGGTGGCCTGCCCCACCTGGCAGGCATGGCCGGGCAGACGGTCTACCTCTACGCCGACGCCGATCAAGCCGGGCGGGACTGTGTGGCGCGGGTCGGGCAGCTTGCCCAGGCTGCGGGGGCGGCTGAAGTGCGGGTGCTGCCTGCCCTGCCTGCCGGTGACTTTTGCGACCTTGCCGGGCAGTGCGGCACGGCCTGGCTGGGCCAGGTTTTGCGGGACTTGCTTCAGGCTTCCACCATTCACCACACCGTCTCACCATCCGGTGAAAGTGATGGTGCAACGGGGGGCGTGCGCTTTGCACCACCACACCAAGCCCTAGGAAGTGGTGTGGTGGTGCAAGCCCGCCCGGAAGCCCTGGCCCTAGCGAAGTACCGTACCAAGCTCAACAAAAGGCTAAGGGGGCTGCTGTGACAGGGGGCCGTGAACCCAAACTGTTGCCGAGCTTCAACGGCCTCACCGCCCCGCCTGTAGAGCCGGTGGATTGGTTGGTGGAAAAGTTGCTGGCGCGAGGGGCGGGCACCCTGCTTTTTGGACAGCCCGGCGTCAGCAAGACGGTTCATGTGGCGCATCTGGTGGCCTGTCTGGTGTTGGGGCGGCCCTTCTGCCACCTGAAGACGACAAGGCGAAGGCTGCGGGTGCTGTATCTGGACTTTGACGGTTCCTGGGAATGGAATCATGACCTGTTCCTGGCCGCCTTCCGGGGCCTCGGGTGTGAGGGCTTGCCCGAAAACTTCCACTACTACAGCCCGAACACCGAAGCGTGTAGCCCCGCCGAAGACACCGAACTGAAGTCCCTGGAAACCCTGGGGCCAGACCTTGCCCTTACCGCCCGGGAACTCGGTATTGATTTGGTGGTGTGCGACTCGCTGGGGCAGACGATGGTGGGGGACACGAACAATGGTCAGGACGTGGCGCTGGCCCTGCGGGTGGGCCTGAACGGGGCACGCAAGGCAGGGGCGGCGGTGTTGGTCATTGACCATGCCACCAAAGCGGCGGCGGGCAGCGGCGGCGTCCCTACCCCTATGGGCAGTCAGCAAAAGCGGGCATGGGCACGGGTATCTGTCGCCTTGGAGAAAGAAGAGGGCCAGGGCGAGAACGTCACCCGTTGGAGTGTGGACAAGAGCAACGCGGCCCCCTTTGAACCGTTCCTGACCCAAGCTGTCTTCACCAACATTGGTGAGCAATTGAACACACTGGACCTTCACTTTGTTGGTGAAGCCGGGCCGCGTTCCATCGGCCCTGAGCGTCTGGACCGTGGGCAGGAAGTTCAGCAAAGGATTCTGACCGCCCTTGAAGCTGGCCCGTTGCCCCGCGCCCAACTGGGCGAGCGCGGCGGCACGCTTGACCGGGCGCTGAAAGCTCTGGGAGACGCGGGCCGGATTGTAAAGCCAGCACGCGGGCTCTACGCCCTGCCTGACCCCACGGCCCCTGCCACACCACACCAACCCCTAGGAAGTACCGCACAGGAACGAAGCCCGGCGCCTCTGCCCCACACGCCCACAGTTCCGGCAGAGCGTGAGGAAGAAAGGCTAGAGGAACTGGCATGGTAGCCGCCGACCTGCTGGCCGAACTTGACCGGCTGGGCGTGCGCCTAGCCCTGAACGGCGAAGGCTTCACCACTCAGGCCAGGAAGGGCGCCCTGACCCCAGAACTTGCGGCGGCCCTGCGAACGCACAAGCCCCTGCTGCTGGGCGTCTTGAAGCTGGCCGTGCCACCTTCTCCCCTGCCCGCCCTGCCGCCCCTTCCCGAACCGCTGGGGCGCCTTGTCCATGCAGCGGCAGGCGGGCAGCTTCCTGGGCATTCCGTGGCCCTTCCAGACGGGGGCCGCGTGCCTAACTTGGCTGACTATGTGCTGGCATGGGCCGCCACCTACGCCGCTGGGGGGGACACGGGGCACTGCCTACGCCACCTCTGGGCGGCCCATGCGGTCTGGCAGCCCCGGCAGGCGGTCAGTACACACGGTCAGGCGGCGCCTCCACCTCTTCCCGCGTTGGGCTGACGGCCTCCACCGCAACCCCCAGCTTGTCTTCCATTAGGCGCAACATGTGGCCCTGCCAGAAGCCTTTCTCTGGGCCGTAGGTGCGGCTGTAGAAGTCACAGAAGGCCGTGAGCAGGTGGGCCAGGGCCGCGTCAGGGCTTTCCCACTCACCCTCTTCATTGAGAAAGGCGCTCAGACCTTCCAGCGTCACCACAGCGGGCATAGTGCCACCATGCTAGCCCCAAACCGGGGCGCCGAAACTTCCCCTTTACCGTGTCTGGAAATTGCGCCCCGCTGAGGTTGCCGTGCCCAAAAAACTTGACCACAACGAACAAAACGCCCATAGTGATACGAAGGTGGAACTATTGCTGGGGGACTTCCTACAGGCCCACGGCGTCACCGTCTACCGCCTGGCCGCCCATGCCAGGGGCAGAATTGCCCGCCGAACGCTGTATCTGCTGGCAAATGGCGAAAGCGGGCGGCTGGACCTCGCCACCCTTGCCAAGCTCATTCAGGCCCTACGGGAACTCACCGGGCAGCCCGTGGAAGTCCAAGACCTGCTCCGGTACAGAGAGGGAGACTCACCATGACCAAAGCCAAGCGCGGCAACGGGCAGGGCACTGTGCGCCGACTTCCCAGCGGGAATTGGCAGTGGACTATTACCCTAGGCATGGACGCCAGCGGGAAGCAAATCCGCCGTTCTGGAACCGAAAAAACCAAGAGCGAAGCAGAAAAGGCCAAAGCCCAGGCCATTGCCGATCACACGCGGGGCGGGCTGGCGGCCCCCAACCGCGTCACGCTGGGCGAGTGGCTGGACCGCTGGCTTGCCAGCCGTGAGTCAGAGGTCAAGGCGAAGACCCATGCCAGCTACGCCCGCTCTGTCCGGCTCTACCTCAAGCCCTACCTGGGCAGCAAGCGGCTTCAGGAAGTCCGCCCGGCAGATGTGCGCTACCTCCAAGACAAGATCAGGGGCGCCGGGCTGGGCACCGACACACAACGCCTGGCCCTGGGGGCGCTGAGCATGGCCCTCAAGGAAGCGGTGCGCCTGGAACTCATCACCCGCAACCCGGCAGAGGCGGTCAAGGTCATCTCTGACCGGCAGAAGGAAGGGCGCACCGCCCAGGCATGGACGGCGGAAGAGGTGGCGCGGTTTATCGAGGTGGCCCGGCAGGACCGGCAGGGCATGGTGCTGGTGTTCATGGTGTCGCTGGGCCTGCGGCGGGGTGAAGCGTGCGGGTTGCGCTGGGCCAATGTGGACCTTGAGCGCGGGGCGTGCCGCATCGTGGAAAACCTCGTCACGCTGGAAGGCAAGCCGCACATCAGCACGCCCAAGAGTGCCAACGGCAGGCGCACAGTACCGCTGTCACAGGAAGCGGCGGCTCTGCTCCGGACCTGGCAGGCGGCCCAGGCGGAAGAGCGGGCGGCGATGGGCGAGGATTGGCAGGACAGCGGGTACGTGTTCACCACCTACAAGGGCACGCCCCTTCACCCCGACAACCTGAACCGCGCCCTGAACCGGCTATGCGAGCGGGCCAGGGTGCGCCGTATCCGGGTCCATGACCTGCGCCATACCTACGCCAGCCTCATGCTCAGCCGCCAAGTCCCGCTGGAAGTGGTCAGCAAACAACTGGGGCACTCCACCCCAGCATTTACCCTAAGCACTTATCGGCATGTCAGCGTTGAGGAACATTCCCAGTATGCAGTCAACATAAGCGACTTGGTAAATCTGTCCACTAGTTTTCGAATAACCAATTAACTGCCTAAAACCCAATTACCAGAAAACAGCGGTGCTCCTTATAAAATTCTACTGACGGCTTAGCATAGCCAGTTAGGTCTACCGGTATTCCAATTCACATTACCTGTGCAGATCCATTTATTATTATTTCTGCGATAAATCTCAGTACAGGTAATTCCTTTAAAAGAGCCAAGTCGTCTTTAAAGGGTGTATACTTACTCCTGTCGCCATCCTTACTATGAACAATCGCATTTCTGGTTGAGTATATTCTTGAAGCTAAGTTTTTGTGAAATGACTCAAGATTTCTAAAATCTACTCTTCTACCTTTGCAAAAGGGGACTTCGGTATTAGCGTAATACTCTAGAAGAGACTCATCATATTCGTTTATCAAATCGGCTAAAGGTCCTGGCGATGGTATAAATTTTAATAAAGTTAGTCTTAGAGCCTCTGACTCACTAACGTTTACAGAATCCTCTGCAAAAGAGCGGTTAGAAATTGCCATTTTAATTAAATCTTTAATATCTCTATCTCTCTTATAAGAGAAGGATTCCGAGGTGATCTTGTCCCTTATCCTACTGACAATATCCTCATTGAAGATGTGCTCAAAAAAGTGTTCTATAACATGATAAAAAGAAAGATACTCTAGAGCAGGTATGTCAGCCGATATTCCTAACTGGTAGTGATAAACCAGGTCCGGATGGTATTGTTTGCGGGGAGCTACAAGTTCTGATTGATTTGTACGACGCACTCTTCTAATTCTATAAGACCTTAATATTTCATCAGACTGCCTAATGGGCACCAAAGCAAGATTCAAGTTGTAACCTAAGGAAAATAAATAGGAGTTTGAGAAATTATTGAAAGATGCTGCGCTACGTGGCCTCACTGACGAAATTTTCAGAGTCTTAAATCTCATTGCCTGCTTAAGCACATCCATAGCCAAAATAGGCCCGTCGCTATCTCTTGACATCCTTTCAATAAGAAAGGAAATTGGCAATGGCCTGAAAATATACCTATTTATATTTGGGTCTCTGAATTTTAATAGCAGGAACAGAACGTACTCATTACTGGGTCTGCCCAAGCTATAAGTGATTCTATTTTCTGCATCTTCCATCTCAGGAATAGAATCGCTAACTCTTCTTCCAACGGGCGTATTTGAATGCTCCATTAAAGGCATTTCAAATGAATTCTGCGATGCCAAGCTCATCTCTTCGAAAACAGCCAAAGACTCCAGAAGTGTAAGGCTCTCGGTTATTTGTGACTTACTCAAAGTGCATTTAACTGACCCACTTGAGCAAAACGAGTAGATAGTCTCGTCTTCAGAGAGCTCCAGACTAAGCGCACGCGCTATTAACTGTGCAACTTCACTATTATCAACTTCACCAAAAAATTCAGCAGTGTTTTGCGGTGTCACCCTGCACACTATACTAAAGAAAATTCAACCCGATCAGCGTATTTGACAGCCCACCTGAAATCGGTAGCGCACGCGTAGCGCACAAAGGTGCCGAAATGGGCTTCTCGCCCAAGAGGGCAAACGAAATAACCCCGTCCAGGACGGGGTTTTCTCTGGAGCCAGGGGTCGGATTTGAACCGACGACCTACTGATTACGAATCAGTTGCTCTACCGCTGAGCTACACTGGCCTACTCGGACGGCGAAAATACCGCACGGACAAGGGTAGACGATGCGCCCCGGCTTGTCAAACCTCGGCCGCCCCCTACCCCAGCGCCTTGACCTCCCGCCCAAGCGTGTCGAGCCGGGCGCGCAACTCGGCCGCCCGCGTCGCCGCCCCCGCCAGCCGGGCCTGTTCCTGCTCGGTAAAGCGGGTGTAGGGGCTGATGGCGTCGCGCAGGCGGGCGTCGGCGCGCTCCTGCTCGCGCTCGTACTCGCGGCGGACGATGCGCTCCAGGGCCAGCCGCAGCTCGGCGACCTTCTGGCGCAGGCCCCGGTGCGCCTGGAGCCGCTTGTTGGGCAGCACGAACAGGCCGAGGCTCCCGAGCGTCAGCCCCGCCAGGATGCCCCCGGTGAAGTCCAGCGCCGTCGCGCCGACGAGGGCCCCCAGCCCCGCCCCGATGCTAACGCCCCCGGCGAGGCCGCCCACCGCCCCCTTGAGGGCGTCCTCCGCGTCCTTGGAGAGCTGGCGGGCGAGTTCGTGCTCGGTGGTCGTCTCCAGGTGCTCGCGGGCACTCCCGGCAATCCCCTCCAGCAGGGCGCCCCGGTCGTAGGAGAAGCGGGTGCGGGCCACCTCGCTGCTCGGCTGGCGGCGGACCAGGAAGGCCTGCACGTCCTCCCAGAAGTGCAGGTTCGCCTCCACGAAGCGGTCGATCATCGTGCCGAACTGCCGGTCGATGGCGCCTGGAAGCTCGGCCACCGCCTCGCGCCGGAAATCCTCCTCTAGCTCGCGCCCGTTCATCAGGCCGCGCAGGTTGGAAAAGCGCAGCCGCGCGTCGATAAAGCGGTCGGCCCGCACCTCGAACTCGCTCAGCAACCTGCCCAGGCGGTTGAGCTGCCCGTCGAGTTCGCCCAGCATCGTCTCCCGGTGGCGCTCGCGCTGCGCCTCCAGGTCGCGCAGGATGGCGAGGTCCTCAGTCAGGGTCCGGCGGGCGGCCTCGGCGCGGGCCTCCTCGCCGCTGAGGATCTCGGCGGCGGTGCCGAGGGGACTTTGCAGCTTCAGCCGGGTGCGCTCGGTCTCCGAGAGGCGGGTGGTCAGCGCCTCCCGCAGCGCGGCGAAGCCAGGGTCACCGCCCCGCCGCTCGCCCCGCGCGCTGATCAGGAAGACGGGCGGCGTGAGGCCCAGCACCCCCCGCGCGCCCTTCTCCACGAACTCGCGGACCTGCTCGCGCTGCCCTTCGGTCTCCAGCAGGTCCGCCTTGTTCACGACCATAATCACACTGCGGCCCCAGCGGGCGGCGAGGCTGAGAAACTGCCGCTCGGACTCGGTGAAGGGACGGTCTGCCGAGGTCAGGAACAGCACGAGGTCGGCGCGGGGCAGGAAGCCCTCGGTGAGGGCCTGATGCTGGCGGATGATCGCGTTTGTGCCGGGCGTGTCTACCAGGGCCACCCCCTCCAGGCTGGGGAGGGGGTAGGTCAGGCGGCTCACGAAGGGGTCGCGGGTGGGTTCCAGCTCGCCGGGCCGCTCCCCGTGGACGAGGACGTAGATGCGGTCGGTGGTGGGCGTCACTCCCTCGGGCAGCACGTCCGCGCCCAGCAGGGCGTTCACGAAGGAACTCTTGCCCGCGTTGAACTCGCCGACAACCACGAGCAGGAAGGTCTCGTCAAGTGACCGAACCGCTCCCCGCGCGTGCTGAACCACCTCGGGGGGGGCGCCCTGCGTCTCCAGAAAGGCCTGGAGGTCGGCGAGCAGCGCCCGTTCGCGCGAGAGGAGGTCCTGCACCCGGGAGGTGACGAGCATGGGGGCAGTCTAGGGGAAGCGCGGCGGGCCCGGCCTTACGCCTTCCTGTAGCCGGGGGAGCTTCAGTTGGGCACCACCGGCTTGCCCACATTGCGAGGATAGACGGTCACGCTGTGACGGCCCGTGGCGGGGACAAGGACGGTCTGTCCCCCGAGCCGTTGGGTAGCGAGTTGGAGGGTCACACTGCTCACGCCAACTGAAGTGCTGTCAGTCTGGTCAAACAGCTTCTCCCCACTTGCAGGGGGCCGCAGGTAGTCGAGCACCATCAGGCCCGTTCCGCTACTGATTCCCGAGGCCAACGATGAACTGAGGGCAGTGATGGAGGCGTAATTCCGGCGGTACTCCATGAGCACCCAGGCAGAGGCGTCGTTGGTGGCGTCCGCTCCCGGGTTGTTGGCGCCCGTGGCGCCGCTGCTTCCAGTCATCACGTTGCGTTGCACTGGATAGTAGGCGTAGAAGGTGTAGCAGAATTTAGGTCCGGTGGTCGTGCTCTCCGAGGTGGAGCAGGTGCCCGGCGTCGTCGCCCGTGGCGGCAAGACGAACGCGATGATCGGGTCGGTGCCCACGGTCCAGGTGCCCGAGGAGGTAGTGCCGGGTTTGCGGGTGGAGTACCCTCCGGAGGTCCCCAGCACCAGCGTTGTCCCCGCCGGGAAGACGTAAGCGGCGTCCCGCAGCTTTCCGACGACGTAGTTCTGGGCGGTCTGCGTCTCGGCAAGTAGGTCGTTGCGTACCTGCAAGGAGGATGCCGAGCGGTTGGTGGAGAGGTTCAGGGAAAGCAGTGCAGTCAGGATCAGGCCGACGAGCGCCATACCGACCAGCAGTTCGAGCAGGGTGAAGGCACCCTCACGCCGGGAGGGCCTCATGGCTGGGCCACCTCGGCGATCAGGGAGGACGTGCGGTCCTGCACCGTGGCGGTCACTGTTACCCGCCGCAGCAGGGGTGAACCGGAGGGGGCGTAGGTCAGGCGGGGGCCGGTTTTCCCCGGGCAGGCCGTTGCGGAGCTGCGAGTCAGGGTCGTGGCCGTGCCGCTCGTCGCCCCCTGCACGGTCATGTTCTGCACCGAGACCGTGACCCCGCTTGGCAGGGCGCCACCTGCCACGCAGGCGGCGTCGTACTTGTCCCAATTCTGCCACTGGCCGCGAATGTCCTCCATTACCCCCTGAGCAAGCGCGGTGGCGTCGGTCTGCCGCATGCTCTGACGCGTGAGTCCGAAGAGCCCGGTCAGCGGCGCCAGAACCACGAGCACCAGGACACCTATTAGGAGGAGGGCCACCAGGATTTCGATGATCGTGAAGCCGTCCGTGTGCCCGCGAGCCGGGAGCATGCGGTTAATAGGTTGCACTGAGAATGACCTTTCCTGTCACGCCGACGAGCTTGACGTACAACTGATTGCTGACCAGCGGCGAGCTGACCACCCAGACCACGCCCGTCGTGTTCCCCAGCTCGCCGTACGGGGCGGTGAAGGTCGCCGTGTTCGGGGTGGTGCCCGTGGAGGGCGCGGCGCGGACGCCATTCGGCAAGGTGTACGTCCGGGCCGTGCCCGAGAGGGTCACGCTATAGCTGCCGCTGGGCACAGAGACTGAGGTGCTGCCCAAAGTGACGGTGCTGTCCTGCGAGTTGCGCTGAGCTAGGCTACGGGCCCGCTCCAGGTCGGCGACGAGCTGCCCCGCCCCTTCCTGGAGTTGCTGAACCCGCCACCCCCGCAGGGAGGTGAAGGCGAACGCCGCCGCCAGAATGCCGATGATGGTGATCACCACCAGCAGCTCGACCAGGGTAAAACCCGGACTCTTCACTAAACGTTTCATTGGCGGGCCTGCTGGGTGCCGCTGCCCTGAAGCTGGAGCCGCTGGCTGACGGGGATGTCGATGTCCCAGTTGCGCTGGGTGGGGAAGGAGGGCGGCGTGATCCCCTCGGAGGTGCGGGTGTCGTAGACGAAGTTGCGGCCGTAGCCTCGCCCGTTCGTCTGCCCGAAGGCACCGTAATAGTTTTCGATAATGCCGCCCATCAGGTTGACCCTGCCCCGGTCGTTCGCATCGGTTGGCCCCACATTGTAGCCGTCTACCGTCACCTTGCCCTCCGACCCGGCGGCCATCAGGATTGCCTGGATGGTGACGTTCTTGGGAGCGGCGGGCGTACGGGTGCCGAACGAGGCGCAGGCGCCACTGCTGTACGACGTGCAGACGTACCTGTTGACGATGCTGACGTCGCCGCCCGCCGAGTAGATACCCAGGATGTTCTTGGCGTCCGTGTTGTTGCAGACGGCGGTGGCCGCGTCCCCGCTGCCGCAGGGCGGGTCTTCGTACTTGAGGTCGGTCGTGATGTTGATGTCCCCGTCGGAGGCGAGCGTGAGCTGCGCAAAATCCGCCACTGCTGCGGGCGCCGTGTTGGGGTCGTCCGCGCTGGTACGTGCTGGACCCCGCAGGTTGCCAACGCCGCTTTGCGCGTAGATCACTCCGTTGAAGACCCCGGCGGCCGTGCCCGCAGGCGCCGCCTCCCAGGCACCGGTGGGCTGGCCCGACGAGTCCACAGCCTTACGCGCCGCGACGTAGCTGCCCTGATTCAGGATGAACATCCTCCCGTTTGTGCCGTAGGCGAGGTTGACGGTGGTGGCCACACCGCTCACCTGCTGCTGATAACTGATGAGCTGGGCTTTCTGGCTCGTTCCACCCAACGACACGGTGCCCACCGAGAGGGAGAGGTCGTTGACCTGCCCGGAGATGTAGAGCCCGCCAGCCTTCGCCGCCGCTATCTGATCGTTGCCGTTCTCGGGGAGCGCCACGAACTCGGCGTTCCAGTTCACCCCGCTCTGAAAGTTGGGGGTTGCGTTCCCGACCGTCATCGTGGGGGGATCGGAGGTCATCGCGTTGGGGGTGTAGAAGTTGCTGTTGTCGAAAGCTCCCGCACGGGTGGCAACATTGCACCCCGTGGCGGTCAGCTTTCCGGCCGGACACCCGGCGCTGGTCACCTGACCCCCGAAGTAGGGCGACCCGGTGAAGGTGAAGTTCTGGTTGGTGTGGACCGGCCCCGAGAAGCGGGTGTTCGAGGTCATGAAGATGCGGGCACCGTCGCAGGAGGAACTCGTGCTGCTGACGTTGCCGCTGGTGCCCACGTTGCTGCTGCCCGCACAGGCACTCTCTGCCGACGCGGACGAGTAGTGGTGGTTGGTGTAGAGGGCGTACTTGGCAAAGCTGCCCCGCCCGATCCTGAGGGTATACACGTTATTGACGGGATTTATGGTGATGGCCCGCGTGCTCGTAGAGTCTCCTCCCTGCGACACGACGCTTGGCACGGTGAAGTACACGGTGAACTGATCGGTGGCGAGCCTCTGCACGCCGATGATGTTCAGCCGTACGGCGCTGGAAAACGGTTGGGTGCCCACAGTCCCTGCGCCCGTGAGCCCCGCCGAACCCACCGCGTTCGACCAGAAGGCCTGCTCGTTGGTGCTCGCCGTGCTGCCCAGCGTCCAACCGCGCAGGGCGTAGGCGGTGTCGGGGATGTAGTTGGTGAAGAGCGACAGGCGGGCGGTGTCGGTGAGCAGGTTCGCAGTGGTTCCTAGCACACTGCTCGACGGGGTGGACGAGGAGAAGGGAGGGCTCGCGCCACACAGGACGCCACTGGCCGGAAGTGTGCCGCTCACGCCGCAGAGCGCCGCCACCCGAGCAGCCACTTCGCTTGTCGCCGTGCTTACGGGAATTGCCAGGTCGTCGGTGAGCAGGCTGTTCAGCAGGTTGAGTTGTGCCTGCGACCGGGCCACCCCACTCTCGGCGGCATATTGAGCACGCAAGGTGGCCTCCTGGTCGCCGCTGCTGCGCCGGGAGGAGAGTGTGATTTGAGCGGTGACGGCCAAGACAGCGGACATGACCAGCAGCATGATCAGCACCGTCACGATTAGGGTCGCGCCTGCCGTTCTACGGGAATCCTTCATCCTGCCCAGTGTGGCGACCCCGACCGCGTTCCGCTTCCCCCGAACTGGTGCCCTCCAATAGGGGCACTTTCTGTGGTCAGCCCCTTCAGGAAAGAACGCCCGCCGGGAAGACGGCCTTCGGAGAGGATGGGGTGAATATTCCTTCACCCCCCTCTCCCCCGCGCCTTTCCGGACGGGGCAATACTGCCTCATCCCAAACTAGGAGGTCCCCCCATGACATCCCCCTACGACCGTCCCCCCGCTCCCGCGACCGAGCCGACCGACGTTCCCTCACCCCTCCCCGAGCAGATGCCGGGCGGGGACGACACCGGGCCGATCATGGACCCGCCCATGAACCCAGACACCCCCGGGATGCCCGAGCCCATGCCGACGAGCAACCCCGACACGCCGGGCCTGCCGACACCCATGCCCGCGATGTGAAGCTATTGCTTTCAAATGGGAGTAAGGCGGCCAGGGCGTTCGTTCCCTGGCCGTCCTCTTGGACCTCACGCCCAGTCAAGGAAGCGCCAGGGTGTGCCCGTGTTCCTTCAGCCACGCCCGCCACCTCGCGTGCTCGGGCATCAGGCGGGCGACGTGCGCCCAGTAACGGGGCGAGTGGTTGAGTTCGAGCAGGTGCGCGGCCTCGTGCAGGGCGACGTAGGCGGCGACCTCGCGGGGGGCGCGGCTCAGGAGCCAGTGGAGGCGGATGTCGCCCCCGGCGGTGCAACTTCCCCAGCGGGTGCGGGCGGCGCTGAGGTGAACGGCTCGCAGGCGGTCCCGGGCGCCCAGCGCGTCCGCGTAGCCCTCCACCAGGGCGCGCAACTCGGGGAGGGCGGCCCGGCGGTACCACCGCTCGACGGCGCGGCGGACTCCCTCCAGGTCACCGGGGGGCACGCGGACCTCCTGCCCCGAGCGAAAGGGGGTACGCGTGCCCGGCGTCAGGCGCAGGGTCAGCGTCTCCCCCAGGAAGGATAGGGGGGCACCGTCCACGAGGGGCACCGGAGCCGACCGGGCGGCGTAGGTGGCGAGGTGGCGTTCGGCCCAGCCACGTTTGGCCTCCAGAAAGCTCTCGATCAACCGCTCGGGGGTGCGGGCCGGGGCATGGATCGTCACCGCACCGGGCGCGACATGCAGGGTGAGGGTGCGGCGGCGGGGACTGCGTTTGAGATGCACGGGAACGCCCCCGACTGTCCACCGGGGCTGTGGTCGGGGGCGCTGCCTAAGGGTCACGGGTGTATGAAAGCGCAGGGCGGCGCGACTTGGGTGAGGGAACAGGTCAAAGCCGCACGTTTTGCCCGAAGGTGTCGCACTTGTTCGGGTCGCCGCCCTGAAATCCGGTCATGAACCAGCGGACGCGCTGCTCGCTCGTGCCGTGGGTGAAGGAGTCGGGCACCACGTAGCCCTGGCCCTGGCGCTGGAGGGTGTCGTCGCCGATGGCCGTGGCGGTGTTGATCGCCCCCCGCACGTCCGCCTCGGTCAGGTTGGCGAGGCTGGAGACCTTGTTGCCCCACACCCCCGCGAAGCAGTCGGCCTGGAGTTCGAGCCGCACGCTGTAGCCGTTCGCCTCGGCCTCGCTGCGAGCCTGCTGCTGGGCGCGCTCGACCTGATCGGAAATGCCGAGTTCGTTCTGGACGTGGTGCCCGACCTCGTGCGCGATCACATAGGAGTAGGCGAAGTCGCCGCCCCCGCCCAGCCGCCGGTCCATCTGCGCGAAGAAGCTGGTGTCGAGATAGACCTTGTTGTCGAGCGGGCAGTAGAAGGGGCCCACGGCGCTGCTCGCTTGGCCGCACGCGCTCTGCACCACGTTGGAAAACAGGACCAGCGTCGGGTCGGTGTACGTCCGGCCTGCCTGCTGGAAGATGCCGCTCCAGACCGTGTTCGTGCTTCCCAGGATGCGGTCCACGAACTGATAGGCCTGGTCCTGCTCACCGGGCGCCGTCTGGGTCCGCGTCTGGGTGGTCGGAGCACTTCCCCCGCCGCCCAGGATCGCGCTCGGGTCCACCCCGAAGAACATGGCGATCAGGGCGATAATCAGGCCACCGACGCCGCCCACCGCGATGCCGCCGCCGGGAATGCCGCCGCCCCCTCTGCGGTCCTCGATATTCCCGCCACCGGGAAGGTTCTGCCAGTCCATAGTGAGGGTCACTCCTTCTCTTTGCCGGACGCCTCCAGCGCGGCCCGCCCGGGTCCTGCGGAAGGCGGCGGCTCGGCTCCTTCACGGCTCAGCCCGCATTGTAGGGAGCCCGGGCGGGGCGGGTCTTTAGCGATGGTGCAGAAAAACGAGAAAAAAGCCCCCGCCGCAACGGGCCGGGGCTCACGGGAGGCGGGCGATCAGTCGGAGGCGGGCAGGGCGGGCGAGGGGACCTGGGACAGGTTGATCTCGCGCGGCTTCTGGCGCCGCCGCTCGAACTGGTAGAAGACGCTGGGCACCACGTAGAAGGTGAGCAGGGTGGAGGTGATCACGCCGCCCAGAATCACGATGCCCAGACCCCGGCGAAACTCCGCCCCGTCCCCCTGCCCGAAGACGAGCGGGAGACTGATGACGAGCACGGTCAGGGTGGTCATGATGATCGGGCGGAAGCGCAGCTCGGCGGCCTCGATCAGGGCTTCCCGCAGGGGCAGGGTCCGCATCCGCTCGGTCACGAATTCGAGATACAGGATCGAGTTCTTCGTGGATAAGCCGAGCAGGATCACCATCCCGAGGACCGTGATCACGTCGAGGTTCACCCGGAAGAAGCTCAGGGTCCACAGCGCCCCCACGATGGCGAGCGGCACGGGCAGGAGGAGGTAGAGCGGGTAGCGGAACGAGTTGAACTGCGAGCCCAGCACGAGGTAGGTCAGGAGTACCGCGAGCACGAGCACGATGGGCCCGTAGAACACGAGGTCACTCGTCAGGCCCGCGCTCCCGAAGGCTGAGGCGTTGCCGAGCGTCACACCCCCCGCGAGCAGGCCCGCCGCCGCCACCTTGTCGGTGATCACCCGCTGGTAGGCGAAGGGGTTGGGCCCGCCCTTCACGAGGTTGATGTCGAGGGTGGCGGTGTACGCCTTGTTCAGGCGGCTGAGGGTCGCGGGGGCCTGCCGGAGCTGGAAGGAGCCGAGTTGCGCCAGGGGGAGGTTCCCGCCGAGGGCCTGCGAGTACACCGTTTGAGAAAGCAGGCTCTGCTCACCCTGCACCTGGGCGGGGTCGAGGCGGACCACGATGTCCACGCTGCGGTCCCCCGAGCGCAGGGTTCCCGCCGTCGTGCCGTCGTTGTAGGTCCGCAGGGCCTGCGCCACGTCGCTCGTCGTCAGGCCGCTCCCGGCGAGGCGGGCGGGGTCGGGCACGAAGGTCCGCTCCTGGCGGGTCGCGCTCAGGCTGCTCTCCAGGGTGGCGATATTGGAGTCCTGGCCGAGCAGCCGCACGACCTCCCGGTTGCGCTCCACGAGGAGGGCCTGGTTGGGGGCGGTGAGGGCCAGGCTGATGTCTGCACTGCCGCCGGGCCCGCCCTGCTCGGCGGAGACGCGCACCTCGGCGCCGGGGACGCTGGCGGCGATTCTTCCCAGGTCGGCCCCGTAGCGCGCGGTGAGGGTGTCGATGCCGGGGCGCTCCTCCTTGGGGACCAGGGTGAGGGTCAGCGTGGCGGTGTTCGCGTTCGTGCCGCCCAGGAAGCCGCCCGAACCCACGCTCGTCTGCACGAGCCGGACCTCATCGCGCGCCAAGAGGTTGTCCTCGACGCGGGCGGCCAGGGCGTTCGTGGTGGCGAGGTCGGTGCCGGTGGGGAGTTCCACGTCCACGGCCAGGATGCCGGAGTCGCTGCGCGGGGTGAACGCGAAGCCCACGTTCCGCAGGGCGAGCGGCACGCTCAGCAGGAAGAGCCCCGCGACGAGCATGACGACCCAGGGCCGCCTCAGGGCCCCGCCCACCGAGCGGGCGTACGCGCGGGCGGTGCCCTTCACGGCCCGGTTGGTGTACCCGTGCAGGGTGCCCGTCAGCGCCTCCAGGAGAGCGAGCAGGGCGGTGAGGACGTAACGCACGAGCGTCAGCAGCACGGGCGCGAGCAACACGGCGAGGACGGCCACGGCGGGCGTCGGCAGCCCGGTCGCCCGGTCGAGCGCGGTCCAGCCCACCGCCCCGAAGAGGGCGAGCAGGAGCAGGCCCGGCAGTCGGCGCACGCCGCTCAGGGACTCGAAGAAGAAGCGCGGCAACCGGGCGAGAACGCCGGGGACCTGACGCCACGAGATCGGCTCGGGGTCGCGGGTATAGGCCATACGGACGGTGAGGAAGAGCAGGCTCTCCAGCCAGCTCATCGTGATCGCGGCGGCGAGGCCCAGGCCGAACTGGCTGAAGAACTGCCCCAGGATGCCCGGCATGAAGCTCAGCGGGATGAGCACGGCGAGGAGGGAAAAGCTCGCGGCGGTCACGGCCGAGAAGACCTCCGACGCGCCCAGCAGCACGCTCCTGAGCAGGCCGTACCCCATGTCCCTGTATCGCTGCACGTTCTCCGCGACCACGATGGAGTCGTCCACGACGATCCCGATGGCGACGATGATGGCGAGCAGGGAAACGATGTTGAAGGTAAAGCCCAGCGCCGAGTACAGCAGCGGAGCCGCGCTGATCGAGATCGGGATGGCGAGGATGACCGCGAAGACGGTGTTCAGCCGCCCCAGGAACAGCAGCACGATGATCCCGACCGCCCCGATGGCGATCAGGAACTCCTTGAAGGTATCCTCGACGGTGGCGCGCGTCTCGCGGGTCGTGTCGCTGGCGAGGGTGAGGCGGTACCCGGCGGGGAGGGGCTGCGCCTCCATCGCCGCCCGCACGTTGTCGGCGACCGCCACGCTGTTCGTGCCGCTCGCCTTGCGCACGTCCAGCAGCACGGCGGGCTGGCCGTTGAGCCGGGCGTAGCTCGTCGCCTGGGCGGTGGTATCCCGCACGGCCGCCACGTCCGCCACCCGCAGGCCCGAGGCGGGGTCCACGACGATGCGCTCCACGTCGCCCAGGGTGGTCGGCGTGTTGCGGGTGGAGAAGCCGATGGTGTTGCCGCCCTGGGTCACGCTCCCGGCGGGAAGGTCGAGCGCCGAGGCCTGGATCGCCGCCGACACCCGGCCCGGCGCGAGGTTGTACGCCTGGAGGCGGGCGGGGTCGAGAAGCACCTGGATCTGACGCTCGGGGCCGCCGGAGACGCTCACGTCGGCCACGCCCTCGACCCGCTCCAGCCGGGGGACGAGGGTGTCTTCCGCGTAGGTCGTGACGTCCCCGGCGGGGGCCGAGCCGCCGTTTAAGGCGAGGGTGAGGATGGGCTGGGCGTTGGGGTCGAACTTCTGAACGACCGGGGCCTCGGTGCCCTCGGGCAACGTGGCGCGGATCGCCGCGACCGCCTGCGAGACGCCGTTCGCCGCCGAATCGATGTTCGTCTGGTCGGAGAAGGTGATCACCACCGCCGACTGGCCGCTCACCGAGGTCGAGTTGATGTCCACCACGCCGCCCAGGGTGCTCACCGCGTCCTCGACCGGGCGGCTCACCTCGCGGTCCACCTGGTCGGGGGTCGCGCCGGGGTACGACGTGCTCACCGCGAGGACGGGCACCTCGAAGTTGGGCAGCAGCTCCACGCCGAGGCGGGTCGTGGCGATCAGGCCCAGCAGCACCACGAGCACGAAGACGCCGATGGAGAAGACGTAATTGCGCACGCTGAAGCGCACGGCGGGGTTGACGGCGGGCTCGGGCGTGCCGTCGGGGAGGGTTCCGCGCGGCGCGTTGAATTCCGGCTGGTCGTGAACGCTCACGGGTTCTGCCCCCCTGCCTGGGCCGTGGGAGTCCCCACGCGGATGCTCGCCCCGTCCTGGAGGCTGGGCGGCACCGGGTAGATCACGCTCGCCCCCGCCGTGACTCCCCGCACGGCCACCCGCCCCTGCGACTCGGCGACGACGGTGACGGGCACCCGGCGGGCCGTTCCGCCCTGGACCACGTACACCGCGTTCTCGCCGCCCTCCACCTGAATCGCCCCGGTGGGCACCAGGACCCCGTTCCCCAGGGTGGCGCGGTAGCGCACCTGCGCCGTGCCGCCGACCGGGAGGTTGCCGCCCCCCTGCACCCGGGCCGTGACCGGCACCAGGCGGTCGGTTCCGGCCACCCCGCTCGCGTCCTCCACGACGGCGACGTAATTCACGCCCCCGTACCCCAGGTTGAGCCGCGTGCCGGGCGTCAGGGCCGCCGCGTCCGCCGGGGTCACGTTGAAGGTCGCCTTCACGCTCCCCTCGTCCACCAGGCGGAAGACGGGGCTTCCCTGGCTGGCGAACTCCCCGACCTCCACGGCGAGCGAGGCGATCACCCCGGCGAAGGGGGCCTCCACCGCCGTGCGGCCCAGGTTCTCCTGCGCCTGCCGCACGCCCGCCTGCGCGGTTTCGAGCTGCGTCTGGAGCAGGGCGAGGCTGCTCTGCCCGCCCCGGCCGTTCTGGGCGAGGTTGTTCCTGGCCTGGGCGAGGCCGCTCTGGGCCTGCGCGAGCGCGCTGCGGGCGGCGCTCAGGTCCGCCTGGCTGATCCCGCCCAGCCGGTAGAGGTTCTCGGCGCTCGCGGCGTCCTGCCGGGCCTTGGCAAGGCTCGCCTCGGCGGCCTGCACGGCGGCCCCGAGGGAGGCCGTCGCCTGCCCGGTGTTCGTGCGCGCCTGGTCGAGGCTGATCTGCGCCTGCTGAGCCTGAAGGCGGGCATTTTCGAGGGCCTGCCGCGCCCCGGTATCGTCGAGCTGCACGACGACCTGCCCGGCCCGCACCCGGTCGCCCTCCTGCGCGAGGAGCCGCTCGACCGTCCCGCTCGCCTGCGCGGCGACGTTGCTGTCACGGTCGGCGCGCAGGCGAGCGGAGGCGGTGCGCTGGACGTTCAGGGTGCCCGTGCGGGCCGGGACGGTGCGGACGGCGAGCGCGGTCGTCTTGGCGGGCGCGGCGTCGAGGTCGTTGCGGGTCGCGGCGGGGCGGGCGTTCCCGGAGCCCGACCCAGCCCCCTGCTGGCCCCCCGGAGAGCACGCGGCGAGGAGCAGCGCGAGGGTGAGCGGCAGGGTGAGGCGGAGGGGGAAATGCGGCATAGCGTTCACCTCACGAACCCGGTTACGTCGGTGCCGGACGCGGCGGAGAGGGCGGCCAGGGCCCGCCAGAGGTTGCCCTGCGCCTGCGTCACCCCGAACCCCGCCTGCTGCGCCTGCACCTGCGCCTGCTGCACGTCCACGGCGGCGGCGGTCCCGGCGCGGAGCCGCGCCTGCGCTTGGCTGAGGGTGGTCTGCGCGTTGGCGAGGGTCTGCCGGGCGATCTCCACCCGCTGCGCCGCGTCCTGAGCGGTGCGGTAGGCGTCGCGCACCCCCGTGTTCGCCGCGCGCTGAGCACCCTCCAGGTCGCGCCGGGCATTGGCGAGCGCCACCTGGGCGTCTTGCAGGGTCCTGGCCGGGGTGTAGTCGTTGTCGGAGATGCGGACCTGGAGGGCCGCGAACTCCGCCCCCTGCGCCGCCTGGACGACGTTGGGCAGCCGCTTTTCCAGCCCCGACTGGAGGCCTGCGAGCGTCACGCTGAGCTTGGGGGGCGCGGGCGGCGCGGCGAGGCGCAGGTCGGTGCCCGTGCCCAGCCCGAGGGTGCGGGCGAGCTGAGCTTCGAGGACCGGGAGGCTCGCCCGGGCGTCGGCGAGTTCCTGGCGGTCCTGGTTGAGGGTGGTCTGCGCGCGGTTCACGTCGAGCTGGGTGGCGACCCGGGCCTGCAACCGGGCGCGGGCGATCTGGAGGGTGCGCTCGTCGAGCCGCACCTGCGCCTCGTTCAGGGCGATACGCCCGGCGGCCTCGTAGGCGGCGAGGTACTGACCGATCACCGTCTGCGCCACGTTGAGTTTCGTGCCCGCCAGGGTGGCCTCGGCGGCGGCGGCGCCCTGCTGGGCCTGGGTGAGGGTGGTGATGACCGAGCTGGGGTCGGCCTGGGTGGAGCGCAGGGTCGCCTGCGCCTTTTGCAGGTTGGCGCGGGCGGTGGTCACGTCGGGGCCGCTCGCCAGCGCCCGGGCCACCGCGTCCGGCAGGGTCAGGCCCACCGTCTGCGCGGCGGCGAGCGGCGAGGCGAGGGTGAGGGCGAGGGCGATGGACAGGGCGGGGGATGGGCGGTTCATGGGCGGGCCTCCGGGGCGGGCGGGGTGGGGGGGGCGACGGTCAGGAGCGTGGGGTCGAGGTCGGTGGTCGCCTGGGCGAGCCGCAGCGAGGCGAGGTAGGCGTTCACGGTGGCCGTGTCCACTCCGAGTTCGGCCTGCCGCAGGTTCAGCTCGGCCGCCTCCACGTCGAGCGCCGTGGCGAGGCCCGCCGTGAGCCGCCCGAGCGCGGTGGCGAGGCCCGCCCGGGCCCGGGCGAGGGCGCCGCGCTGACTCTGAAGGGTGCCCAGCGCCGTCTGGAGGTCGGCGTACCGCTGCCGCACCTCCAGGTCCACGCTCTGCCGGGCGGTGTCGAGGGCCAGGGCCGCGCGCTGCGCCCCCACCTCGGCGGAGGTCAGCGCCGCGCGTCTCCCGCCGCCCAGAACGGGCAGATCGGCACTCAGGGTCAGGGCCAGCCCCGTCGGGAGGTCGCCGGGGTCGCGCAGCGGGAAGCTCACCTGCCCGGCGAGCACGCCCGTCTTCACGTCCAGGCTGCCGCCCACCGTGCGGGTGGCGGCACTGCTCTGGCCGGTCGTGATCTGCCCGAACTGCGCGGACGCGCTGAGGTCGGGCAGCCGCAGGTCGAGCTGCGCCGCCCGGAGTTGCGCCTGCGCGTCGGCGAGGTCGTTCTGCGCGCGGGCCACCTCGGGCCGGGCCGCCAGGGCGCGGGTGATCTGGGCGTCCAGGGCAGTGGGCTCCCCCGGCGCGGCGGGCAGCGGGCCGAACGCGGCGGCCTGGGCGGGCAGGGTGACGGGCTGGCCCAGCAGGTTGGCGAGCCCCCGGGCGGCGAGATCCACGTTCGTGTGGGCCTGGTCCTGAGCCGCCCGCGCGTCGTCGAAGGCCCCCTGCCTCACGAGCAGGCCCTCGGCGGTGAGCACGCCCGATTGCCGCTGGGATTGCGCCACCTCCAGTTGTCGGGCAGTGAGCGAGACCTGCGCGTCCGCTAGCGCGAGGCTCGCGGCGGCGTTGCGCGCCCCGAGGTACGCCTGCACCGCGCTCACGGCGGCACTCAGCCGGGCGGCGCGCAGGTCGGCCCCGGCGCGGCTCAGGCCCCGCTCCGCGCTGCGAACCGCCTCCAGCGCGGGTGACCAGGGGAGCACGCTCGCCGACACCTGCGCGGTGACGGTGGTGTTCAGGGTGAGGTCGCCCGAGGAGACGGGAATCTTGACGGCGCTCGCGTCCGCCCCGACGGTCACGTTCAGCCCGGCCCGCGCCCGGGCACTCTGGAGCGCGAGTTCGGCGGCCCGGTATTGCAGGTCCGCGCTCCGCCACCCCGGGCTCTGGCGCAGGAGGGTGAGCGTCTGGGCGAGGGTCAGCGGCGCGGGCGCGCCCTGGGCGAAGACGGTCGGGGACGGAGGGGGCGCGGCGGTTTGCGCGAGCGCACCCCCCAGGGCCAGGGGCGCCAGCAACAGCAGCAGGCAGGAAGTCAGGAAGGGCGGGGAACGCATGGAAACCTCAGAGGTCGGGGAGGAGAGTTAGTGAGTGAGAACTTGCTTACCCCGGGTGGGCGCCGCACGGACCTCATACGGCCCCGCCGGGGCTAGGGTTCCAGACCCGGCCACAGCACGTCGAAGAGGCCGCGCACAAGGCGTCCGGCGTCGAGCGGCTCGCGGGTGGGGTCGGGGGTCATGTGCTCGCGGTGGACGTAGTGGGTCAGGGTGCCCATCAGGGTCAGCGCCGTCACGTCGGCGTCCACCGGGCGCACTCGCCCGAGGGCGACCTCGGCGCGCAGGTAGGCGGCGACCGCGTCCGCGTCGTGGCGGATGGGGTTGCCAAGGCGCTCGAGCATGGGGTTGTGGGCCGGGGCGTGCCCACGCGAGAAGATCAGCATCAGGTGGGGTAGGACGCGTCCCGCCGTCTCGACGAAGCGCAGCGCCGCGCGCTCCAGGTTGCGCCGCACGTCGCCGACGCCGACGAGCATGGTAAGTTCCTCGCGCCACTCGGCGTAATTCCGCAGCCCCACGACCTCCTCGAAGATGTCTTCCTTGGAAGCGAAGCGTTTGAACAGGGTGCCCTCGGAGATGCCCGCGCGCCGGGCGATCTCGGCGGTCGTGGCCGAGAAGCCCTGCTCCAGGAACACCTCGCGGGCCGCTGCCACAATTCTTTCGTCGGTGATCAGGCGGGGGCGAGGCATTAGTGAGTGTTTACTCGCTTAACGGAAAACGAACACTGCACTGGATCACAAAGGGGATAGGCCGGATGGTCGAGGGTCACAGACCCACTTCGACCTTCGCCCCTCACCGCCGTTCGAGGGCCAGCTCCACCAGCCGGGTCACGAGTTCGCTGTAACTCAGGCCCGCCGCCTCGAAGAGTTTGGGGTACATGCTCGTGGTGGTGAAGCCGGGCATGGTGTTCACCTCGTTGAGCAGGAGCTGATCTGTCTCCTCGACGTAGAAGAAGTCCACCCGGGCGAGTCCGGCACAGTCGAGCGCGCGAAAGGCGGTCAGGGCCAGGCTGCGGACCCGCTCGGCCACCTCGGGGGGCAGGGGCGCGGGGATGTGCATGGTCGCGCGGCCCTCGGTGTACTTCGTCTCGTAGTCGTAGAACTCGGCGTCGAAGCGCAGCTCGCCGACCGGGCTGGCGAGGGGCGCGTCGTTGCCAAGGATGCCTACCTCCAGCTCACGCGGCTTATGGGCCGTCATCGCCTCCAGGATCACCCGGCGGTCGAGGTTGAAGGCGAGGTCGAGGGCGGCCTGAAGCTCCTCGGGGCGGCTCACCTTGGTGATCCCCACGCTCGACCCCAGGTTGGCGGGCTTCACGAAGAGGGGAAAGCCGAGTTCCCGGGCCCGCGCCCCCACCTCTCCGGGCCGGTCCTGCCACTCGCGGCGCACGGCGAGCCGCCACGCAACCTGCGGGATGCCCGCCGACGCGAGCACCTGCTTGGTCATCACCTTGTCCATGCTGACCGCCGAGCCCAGCACGCCCGAGCCGACGAAGGGAATCCCGGCGAGGGTGAGCAGCCCCTGGACCGTGCCGTCCTCGCCCATCGGGCCGTGGAGGAGGGGAAAGACGGCGTCGTAGCCCTCGGCGCTGGCGGCGCGGTGGAGCACGAGGTCGCCGCCCCCCTGCGCCCGGCCCGTCTCCAGCGCCCGCGCGGTCTCGGTGGGCGGGAGCCAGCGGCCCTGGGGGCTGATCACCACCGGGGTCACGTCGAACTGGTCGCGGGGCAGCGCGGCGAGAACGCTGCGGGCGCTCATCAGGCTCACTTCGTGCTCGCCGGACTGGCCGCCCGCCAGCAGCAGGATGCGTCTTTTCACGCGCCGCAGTATGGCACTCTCCCTACTCAAGCACCTCAGACTGAGTACAGAACGCTATGAAAAGTGTGTCTGGCACGATAGGAGGGCTCTTTGGAAACTCTCACATCCGCCGCTCAGCCTACGCTATGATGCCTAACGTCCATCTACATAGGTGCGGTCCCCACATCCCAGGCTGTGACGCGGCCCGCACCAAAACTCGGGAGGCTCAATGAAGAAATTCGCTCTGCTCAGCACCCTTCTGCTCGTCGGCTCGGCCTTCGCCGCCTCTCCCAAGGACACCCTGGTGATCCAGGAGAGCGCCGACATCCCCACGCTCGACCCCGGCGTGACCTACGACACGGCCTCGGGCGCCATCGTGGAGAACATCTACGAGACGCTGCTGACCTACAAGGGCAACAGCCTGCGCGACCTGGAACCGCTGCTTGCCAGCAAGCTGCCGACGATCAGCAACGGCGGCCGGACGGTCACCTTCGACCTGCGCAAGAACGTCAAGTTTCACACCGGCAACGCGATGACCTGCCGTGACGCCGAGTACTCCTTCGAGCGCAACCTGGTGACCAACAGCGCCGAGAGCGGCAACTGGTTCATCTCCGAGTCGCTGCTGGGCACCGGCAGCAACGCCAACGACGACAAGACGATCACCTGGGCGCGCATCGACAAGGCCGTCGAGTGCAACAACGCGGGCCAGCTCGTCTTCACGCTGCCCAAGCCCGACCCGGCGTTCCTCGCCAAGCTCGCCTACACCGGGCAGAGCATCGTGGACAGCAAGCACGCGATCAGCATCGGCGAGTGGAAGGGCACCGAGGCCGACTGGAAGAACTGGGTCGGCAAGGACCTGACCGGCAGCAACCTGAACAAGCAGCCCAGCGGCACGGGCGCGTACCGTCTGGTGCGCCGCGACGCGAACGCTACGCTGCTTCAGGCCTTCGACGGCTACTGGGGCAAGAAGCCCGCAATCAAGAACGTCGTGATCCAGAAGGTGCCCGAGATCGCCGCGCGCCAGCAGGCCTTCCTGCGTGGTGACGCCGACATCATCGAGGGCGGCGGGCGCAGCGTGGACGAGCAGCAGATCAAGGGCAAGCCGGGCGTGGCGTGGCTCGACAACCTGCCCAACACGAGCGCGTTCGCCATCTTCATGAACCAGAAGATCCAGGACCCCGCGCTGCTGGGCAGCGGCAAGCTCGACGGCAAGGGCATCCCGGCGAACTTCTTCAACGACGTGAACGTGCGCCGCGCCTTCAGCCACGCGTTCAACTACCAGCAGTACATTCAGGACGTGCAGCAGGGCAAGGGCAAGCAGCGCACCATGCTGCTGCCGGACACCTTCCCGGGCTACGACTCCGAGGTCAAGACCTACTCCTTCGACGCCGCGAAGGCCCGCCAGTACTTCCAGCGCGCCTGGGGCGGCAACGTCTGGAAGAACGGCTTCACCCTGACCGCGAACTACCGTGCGGGGAGCGTGCCCTCGCAGACCGCGATGGAGATCCTGAAGCGGAACATCGAGTCGCTGAACCCCAAGTTCAAGGTCAACATCCAGCAGAAGCAGTGGTCGGAGATGCTGGCCGACTCCAAGAAGGGCCGTGAGGCCGTCATCCTGATCGGCTGGGCGCCCGATTACGCCGACCCGGACAACTTCCTGTACACCTTCTACTCGTCCAACGGCTTCTACGCGCCGCGCAGCAACTTCAAGGACGCCTCGGTGGACAAGTGGCTGGAGCAGGCCCGCGCGACGGTGAACACCGCCCAGCGCAACCGCCTGTACAGCCTGGTGGGCAACCGTGTTTACGAGCAGGCCCCCTACATCAACGTTCCTGCGCCCGTGGCCTACACCTTCTTCCGCAACAACCTCCAGGGCGTGAGCGCGGCCACGTTCAACCCGATGACCAGCTTCAGCTACACCGGGACCCTCTGGAAGGACCTCAGCAAGAAGTAACCCGCATTCTCGGCGGGCGGGACAGTCACACACGGCTGTCCCCCCGCTTTCGGCGTTTACCCCCCGCCCCACCGAAGAGGACCCCATGCTCAACTTCATCGTCAGGCGCCTGATTCAGGTTCCGCTGGTGATGCTCGCCCTGTCCCTGTTCATCGTCGGGCTGACCCAACTGCTCACGCCCGAGCAGCGGGCCGCCGGGTACATCCGCAGCGACCAGCAGGCCGCCCGGTTGGAAGCCATTATCGAGGAACGCGGCCTGCGCGACCCCTTCGTCGTGCAGTACGGCAACTGGCTCGGCAGCACCCTCAAGGGTGACCTCGGCTTCTCGCGGGCCAGCGGTCAGGATGTGGTTCAGACCATCCGCGAGCGGCTGCCCAACACCATCGAACTCACGCTGCTCACCGCCCTGCCCATCCTGCTGCTCGGCATCGCGCTGGGCACGCTGAGCGCGCTGCACAAGGACAAGCTGATCGATCAGATCCTGCGCGTGCTGACCATTATCGGGTACAGCCTGCCCACCTTCGTGCTGGGGATCGTGCTGCTCGCCGTGTTCTACGGTTACCTGGGGTGGCTGCCGGGCGCGGGGCAGGTCAACATCATCAACCAGTTCGCCCTCGGGGACCTGCGGCACTATACCGGCCTGCTGAGCATCGACGCGGCCCTGAACGGGCGCTGGGACATCGCCTGGGACGTGCTTCAGCACCTGATCCTGCCCGCCGCGACCCTGACCGTTGTGAGCACGGCGACCATCGTGAAGGTGATGCGCAACAACATGCTGGAGGCGCTGACGAGCGACTACGTGCGCACGGCGCGGGCCAAGGGATTGGCCGACCGGGTAGTCAATAATAAGCACGCCCGGCGTAACGCCCTGCTGAGCATCGTGACGCTGGGGGGTTTTCTGATCATCAACCTGCTGAGCGGATCGCTGATCACCGAGTTCATCTTCGGGTACCCTGGGGTGGGCCTGTGGATGGTGGAGGCCGGGCTGCGGCTCGACATTCCCGCCGTGCTGGGCTTCGCACTGCTCTCGGCCCTGATCGTGGTCGTCGTGAGCACGGTCGTGGACATCCTGTACGGGGTCGTGGACCCCCGCGTGAGGTTCGACTGATGACGATCACCGCCCCCGCCCCCACCCGTGAGCGCAGCCGCTGGAATCTCTTCTGGACGGGCCCCGCGATGCGCAAGCTCCGGCGCAACCGCCTCGCCGTTACCGGGTTGATCATCACCCTGCTCTTCGGACTGGTCGCGCTGTTCGCGCCCCTGATCGCCAAGCCAGGTGGTAACTGCCTGCGCGACCTGAACATTGCCTCTCCGAACGAGGTGTACAACCCGCTGGGCGGCGCCTTCTGGCGTGCGGTGGTCGCTCCCCCCGCGAGCTGCTACGCCATCGAGCGCCTGAGCTTCTCCTCGACGCCCACGCCGCCGGGCCAGGAGGCCGTTTTCGGGACCTCCAACGGCTACAACATCTTCTATGGGCTGATCTGGGGCACCCGGACCACCTTCAAGATGTCCTTTATCATCGTCGCTATCACGCTGCTCATCGGCGTGATCATCGGCGCCGTCAGCGGGTACTACGGCGGCTGGGTGGACAACCTGATCCAGCGATTCATCGACGTGCTGTTCGCTCTGCCCCCCCTGATCCTGACGGTCGTGCTCCTCACCATCCTGCGCGCCAAGAGTCCGGGCGGTGATCCCACCGGGCCGATCATCCTGGCCTTCTGCGTGGCGGGCTGGGCCTCATACGCCCGTGTGGTGCGCGGCGACGTGCTGCGCACCCGGCAGCTCGAATACGTGGACGCGGCCCGGTCGCTGGGGGCGCGCGACTGGAGGCTGATCCTCAAGCACGTGGTTCCCAACAGCCTCGCCAGCGTCCTCACGCTCGCCGTGCTCGACCTGGGCACCATTCCGCTCAGCGTGGCGGCCCTGTCCTTCCTGGGGCTGGGCTTCGAGAGCGGGTACGCCGAGTGGGGCCAGCTCGTCGAGTTCGCGCGGCCCTGGCTCAAGCCCGACTACTGGTACGTGCTGGTCTTCCCGGCCCTCTTCATCGTGATCTTCAGCCTCGCGTTCAACCTCTTCGGCGACGGCCTGCGGGACGCGCTGGACCCCAAGAGCCGTTGAGCGAAGAGCAGGAAACGCCCCCCGGTGTGAAGGCCGAGGGGCGTTTTTGTTGTGCAGGAGGAGACGTTCTGTTTTCGTGGGATGCCCTGCCCGCTCACCCACCAGTCTCTCTCCCAGATACTTGATGCGCAGCGCGAAACTGACGAAGAACCCGTTTGCGTCGTCAAGAGGCAGGACGGGCTTCGCTCGTCACCCCCTCCCCCGCAGGGAGGAAGGGAGCAAAAGGCCCTGCCAACCCGACCTTCTCCTTCTCCTTACCGCAGGGGGAGGAGCAAAAGAAAAGCTGCCCCCTCTACGATCCTCTCCTACCGCTCACCCGCCACCTTCACCCAGCCGGGCACGCTTCCCCACGCGAGGACGAAGGCGAGGGCCGACACGAGCCACAGCACGGCGAGGGCGGCAGGTTGCTGGAAGAAGACGCAGCCGAGCAGGAAGGGGACGGCGGGGGCGGTTCCGGCCTGCATGGCGGCCGTCAGGGCGACCTGAGCCCCCGGCCGCGCGGGGTCGCGGGCGGCGAGGCGCGCGAGATGCAGGCCTGCGGCGGCAAGCACGGCGGCGAGCAGGACGAGGGCCGCCACCCACCCGGCGGGCAGGAGCGCGGGACGGGTCAGGAGGTACAGGCCCCCCAGCGGCAGCCCCGGCACGGCGAGGACCAGGAAGGCGGCGACGAGAGCCCGCCGCGCGGCGCGGGTGAGGTCGGCGGGGGTCCCGGCGCGCAGGTCGCGGGCGAGCGCCTCAAACATCGGCGGGGGCGGGGGTGAGGGCCTGCACGGTCGCGGGCACGCCGCCCACCTCCACCCAGTCGCCGGGGAAGAGTTCCTTGCGCAATCGGGCGAGGCTCAGGCCCCCCGCGTGCGCCCCCGCCTGCCCGACGACCTTGCCCTCGCGGGTGACCTCGGCGTGGTCGGGGAGCCCGTCGCCCGCGAGCCGCCCCAGGTGGTAACGGGCGTTGCCGCGCGCCTCCAGCCGGGCCATGATCTCCTGCCCCACGTAGCAGCCCTTGCGGTAACTCATGACGGGGAGGAGCCCGCCCACGTCCAGCCCCACCTCCTGCGGCAGCGTGCCCGTGAAGCCGTCACGCACCACGTCGGGGATGCCCGCCCACACCCGGGCCACTTCCAACGCGTCAAGGGAGGTCTCCCCTCCCCCGAGCGCCTCCCGCACCGCGTCCTCCTGCCGGGCGAGGAAGTGGAGGTCCACGCCGGGGGTTCCCGTCCGGTTCACCCGCCCGCCGAGCACGGTTCCCCCCGCCAGCTCGAAGCTCTGTACCTGCGGCCCTTCAGGTGTCCAGCCCGGCACGTCCTGACCCCAGACGTGGACGGTGCGCAGTTCCTCCGACACGTCCCGAACCTCGACCTGATCGAAGATGATGTAGCGCCGCAGCCGGGCCGCCAGCCCCCCTGCCTGCCCGGCGTCGAGGTGGAGGTACACGTCCCCCTCGCGCTTGTATGCCCGCGCGAAGAACTCGATCTGGCCGCGCACGTTGAGAAAGCAGCAGGCGACCATGCCCGGTGTCCCGACCCCACGCAGGTCGTTCGTCATCTGCCCCTGCACGAAGTCCACCCGGTCGGCGCCCGTCAGCCGCAGCGCGCTCGAAGGAAGGAGGGTCCACATGGGGGCAGGGTACGGGAAAAGGAGGAAGCGGATTGGGTGGTGGGTGCGCCTGGCAGGCGGTGAGTGGGAGGTGGAGAGTCTGGCGTCTTGCAGTTTAGGTTGAGGGGACGAGAAGTGCGTGCTGGAAGGCGTCGAGCGCGTCCAGTTCCAGTTGAAGTGCTGGGCGACGCACGTCGGGGACGAACGAGAACCGTACGGTTCTCGCCAGCTCGCCCCCGTCGGGCCACATGGTCGCTCCCCCCTCGGGCAGATCGAGGTCTTGGAGAGGGCAGAGGAGAAAGGCCGCTCCAGAGAGGCACCACCAGCGCACGACCCCCTGTTTGCTGTGCTGGGCGAAGCCTTCGAGCCCGAAGCGCCCCTTGACGGTCTTGAAAAAGGCTTCAATGCGCCACCGGCGCTTCCCCAGCCGAGTCAGGTACTTGCCCCCCGGATCGAGCTTGGACATCACGAAGCGTTGTTCAGGCTCTTCGTTGCGGTAGAGCCAGACCCAGGAGATACACATGGCCTGGCAGGGGCCCCGTGGGCTTGACCTGACTGCACCTCACCGTGCTGGTGCTGACCTTCGATCACCGACAGGCGAAAGTCGCTCGCGCGTTGGGGCTGAACGTCCTCTCCCTCCCACCCGGTCGGGTGTGACACCTGCCCTACCTCTCCCCTCCTCCGGCCCTGTAGACTGCTCGGCTGGAAGTCTCCGCGCCCTCTTTTGTGATACGCGGCGCGTGAGCGAAGGGGACCTGACCTTGACCATTGCAGATGGGCCCGTGCCCGGCACGGCGAACCAAACGAAGAAAGTCGGCTTCATCAGCCTGGGCTGCCCGAAAGCCCTTGTCGACAGCGAACGCATCCTGACCCAACTGCGCGCGGAAGGGTACGAGGTCGCGCCCAGCTACGAGGACGCGCACGCTGTCATCGTCAACACCTGCGGCTTCATCACGCCCGCCGTGGAGGAGTCGCTGAGCGCCATCGGCGAGGCGCTGGACGCCACGGGCAGGGTGATCGTGACGGGCTGCCTGGGCGAACGCCCCGAGAAGATTCTGGAACGGCACCCCAAGGTCGCGGCGATCACCGGGTCAGAGGCGGTGGACGACGTGATGGGCCACGTGCGCGAGCTGCTGCCCATCGAGACGGGTGCCTTCACGGGGCTGCTGCCCGTTGCCGCCCCCGGGATGCGCCCCGAGCGGGAGGCGACGCGCCACGGGGACGTGTTCGCCCCCTCCGTCAAGCTCACGCCCCGCCACTACGCCTACGTGAAGATCGCGGAGGGGTGCAACCACACCTGCGCCTTCTGCATCATCCCCAAGCTGCGCGGGCGGCAGGTCTCGCGCGACGCGGGCGCCGTGCTGTACGAGGCTTACCGATTGATCGCGGGCGGCACGAAGGAACTGATGATCATCTCGCAGGACACCTCGGCGTACGGGGTGGACGTGCGTTACCGCGAGAGCGAGTTCCAGGGCGGGCAGATCCGCGCGCACCTCACCGACCTCGCGGAGAAGCTGGGCGAGATGGGCGCGTGGGTGCGGATGCACTACGTCTACCCGTACCCGCACGTGGAAAAGATCGTGGAGTTGATGGCGGCGGGCAAGATTCTCCCCTACCTCGACGTGCCCCTCCAGCACGCCTCGCCCAGGATTCTGCGGCTGATGCGGCGACCCGGTGCGGGGAAGCAGCTCGACACCATCCGCCGCTGGCGTGAGATTTGCCCGGAGCTGGTTATCCGCTCGACTTTCATCGTGGGCTTCCCGGGCGAGACGGAGGAGGACTTCCAGGAGTTGCTGACCTTCCTGGAGGAGGCGAGGCTCGACCGCGTGGGCGCCTTCCCCTACTCCGATGTGGACGAGGCGGACGCCAACAAGTTGCCGGACGCCGTGCCCGAGGGGGTCAAGCAGGAACGGCTCGCCCGCTTCATGGAGATCGCCCAGCGCATCAGCGCCGAGAAGCTGGCGGAGAAGGTGGGGCACGTCCTCGACGTGATCATCGACGAGTTCAACGACGACGAGGGCGACCTGCCGGGCACGCGTCTGATTGGCCGGACCAAGGGCGACGCCCCCGGCATCGACGGGCAGGTGTACCTGTACGCGGGTGACTTCGTGGGGCAGGTCAAAATCGGCGACATCGTGCGGGCCCGCATCGAGGACAGCGACGAGTACGACCTCTACGGCGAGGTGGTCGAGCGGCCCGAGTGGCGCCCGAACGTGCCGCTGTTGGGGCATTTCGGCAAGCACTGAGCGGGGAGGGAACGGGGGTACGGGCCGGGTGAGCCGCGCCCCTTCCCTTGCCCGGTCCCCGCAAGCTCCCTGTCAGACTGGGCGGCCTAAACTCTGCCCGTGAGTCTCGACCTTCTCCTCGTGGTGTTCGCGGGTGTCCTCGGGCTGCTCGTGGGCTCGTTCTCGAACGTGCTGGTCTGGCGGCTGCCGCGCGGGGAAAACGTCGCCTTTCCGCCCAGCCACTGTCCCGGCTGCGATCACCGCCTCTCTCCCGTGGACCTCGTGCCGGTCGGCTCGTGGCTCGCGCTGGGGGGCAAGTGCCGCTACTGCCGCTCGCCGATCAAGAGCCGTTACCCGGTCGTGGAGGCGCTGACCGGCCTGGGCTACGCCGTCATCGCGGTCCTCTTCCCGCTGACCACCTACGGGGCGGGCACGCTGGGGCTGATGGCGCTGTTCACCCTGCTCCTCGTGGCGAGCGCCATCGACCTCGACACGTACACCATTCCCGATGAGTTGACGCTGCCGGGGGTGGCTTTGGGGCTGGCCTTCGCGTTCCTGAACACGCGCTCGGGGGCAGCGGAGGCCGGACTCCCGACCTTTCAGGGCGCGGTGCAGGGTGCCCTGCTCGGCGCGGGGCTGCTCGTCACCATCGACCTGATCGGGTCCTGGGTGCTCCGGCGGTTCCGGGAGCGGCAGTACCCGGAAGCTCCCATCGGCTACCAGCAGATCAGCCTCGCCCTGCTCGTGGGCGCCTGGCTGGGGCCGTGGTGGGGGCTGGGGGCGGCGCTCGTCTCGGCGGCGGTCAACCTCGCGGCGCGGCGGGTTGTCCGGGTGCCGGAGGTCGTCACGCTGGGCGGTTTCCTCGTCAGCGTGGCGCTGGGGGGCAGCGGCTTCGGGCCGGGCCTGATCCTGATGGTGCAGGGGGCACTCGCGGCGGCGGGCGCGGCCTCGCTCGTGGCGGGCATGTACTGGTGGCTGAGGCGCGAGCCCGAGGGAGAGGCTGACGCCCCCTTCGACCCCAGCGCGATGGGTTTCGGGGACGTGAAGCTCGCCGCCGTGATCGGCGCGTTCCTGGGATGGGAGCGGCTGCTCGTGGCGGTCGTCGTGGCGGTCGTGGCGGGGGCGATGCTGGGGCTGCTGCAACTCGCCCTGAAAAAGGAGAACCGGGTGAAGTTCGGTCCCTACCTGGCGCTGGGCGCGGTCGTCGCCCTGATCTGGGGCGGCGCGATCGTGCAGGGTTACCGGGGGATGCTGGGGTTGTAGCAGGAGGAGGTCGGGTCGTCCTCCACGTCTTCAGGGAAAGCGGCGTGGGCACCACCTCTGATGGGACGGGGGCCGACGGGGACGGGAACACCCAGCCCCTCCTCACCGTCGCCACGAAGACGGTGAGGAGGGCTTTCCTGTGTCGAGCCCTCGCCCGTGATCTGTCGGGCCCACCCCACCACGCCGGACATGAACAGGTTCCGGTTCGCCATGCCCAAGCGTACCCCTCCGGCCCTGCGGTCAGCCCACCTCGGGCCGCGCCACCACCGTCACCCGCTGCTCCTGCCTGAGTCCCTTGAACCGCACGTCGGCGCTCGCCGTCACCTCGGCCCCGATGGCATCGGCGGTGTCCTGGGCGACCGTTTGCACGAAGAACTCCATGTCGCGCACGACCGGGTGCCCCACGAAGGCGTCGATGTACGCGTCGAGGCTGAACAGTTCCAGCAACCGCCCGCCCGCCGCGTACCGCAGGGTGAGGGTGCTGCCCGGCATCGGGTTGTGGGTCACCGGGCACAGTTCGGGGAGGTGCAGGACGTGCTCGACGACGGTGTGCACCCCCGGCCTCGTGTTGGCGATGGTCTTCAGTCGCTCGGCGGGAACAGGGACGACGGTCACGGGGCGGCGGCGCGGGCGGCGTGGCGCACCCGCAGGGCGAACAGGGCGGCGATGGCGTACTTGGCGAGGATGTCGGCGAAGATGATCTGGAGGATGTCGCGCGTGCTCATGTCACCCCAGAAGGCGAGCAGCGTGAAGATGACGGAATCGAGCGGCACGCTCACGGCGTTGCTCGTCAGGACGCGGGTCCACCAGCTCTTCTGGATCAGGCGTTGGTACACGGCGGTGTCGGCGAGTTCGCCCACCAGGATCGCCAGGAACGACGCGCCGATAAAGCGCCATGGAGTGCCCGTCAGCAGCGCGGCGACGGTGTTCACGATCAAAGCCGCCGCGATGGCGAGGTACACGGCCCGGAGGCCCCCCTCCCGGTGGATGCGGTCACGCAGGGTGAAGACCGCCGCGAAAAAGATCGTCCCCACGCTGAGCAGCCCGAAGACGGGCAGGGGGATGAACTGATTCAGGGTCAGGTTGGCGAGCAGGATGCTCAGGGCGTACAGCAACGTCAGCAGCACGGTCGTGCGGCGCAGAACAGGAATAGTCACGGCGTCCTCCGGCCACAGCGACAGGACAGGTCACGGGCCGCGTCAAAAGGTAGCAGGTGCGCGGCGGCGAAAAAGGAAGGCCCCCTCACCCTGAACGGTCCAGCGGCGGCGTCAGCGGAACAGCATTCAATGCGCGGGCCAGCCCCAGAAAGGCCGCGTCATGCGCCGGACTCGTCCACGCGGGTGACTGCACGAGGAGGACGGCGTTCACCCCTGAAGGGTCGGGGAGGCCCACGCCGGGGTGGGCCATGCGCTGAAGGGTTACCCGCTCCAGCACCTCAGGCGGGAGGTGCAGTTCTATCTCTCCGCGAGTCCGCCCCAGGTCGAAGCCCTCGGCGACGGGCAACTCCGCGTGCCAGTCGGGGTAGAGGCAGGTGTAACGGCGAATCAGCCCCGCGCCCAGCCCCAGCCCCGCCCAGTTGCCGGGCCGCACCCGCCCCGGGTCGCCGCTCAGGCTCAAGAGGTCGTGGTGGCTGTCCACGTTGAGCACGTCCTCGCCCGGGTGGGCCTGAAGCCATTCCCAGGCGTCCGCGTGCGTGAGGGTGACGGCGGCGGGAACTCCAGCGTAGCGTTCCACCTCCTCCCAGCCCGGGTAGAGGGGGAAGTCGGCGGCAAGGGACGCCCAGCCCTCGGCTCGCGGGTCACGTCTGTGGGCCCGGTCCCGCCACGCCTCCAGCCGGTCGCGCTCGCGGTCACGGGTGCCCCAGATCGGTGCGTCGAAGACTAGGGGAACGGTGCCGCTGAAGGCGTCCCAGTCGAGGCTCAGGAGCATGGGGGAGAAACGTGGCGGGGGTCGCCGGGTGGGGGTGAGCTTTTTAGTTCGCTGCTCTCCATCCTCTCACAGCCGGGGCTCAGGCTCCTTTCCTTGTTCATTTTATAATCTCGTCTTAATGCTTGGTACGGCGAGCGCTCAACACTATGTTTAGAAGTTGAAATGGCAGAAGAACTATTAACACAGTTAGACCAAAGGCTGCTAGCCACCCCCTCCAGCTCCAAAACCCCCAGTTATTCGCAAGTCTTCTTGTTAAATAAGGAATAAGTATAAAGAGCAATGCCACTACCACAATATCAAGCCAGTTTGCCAGTACAAACTTTTTTGCCATAAAAGAAATTAGCACACGAGCAAAATGAGTGGCTAACCCCGTACAGGGGTAAGGGGAGGGAGTCCGCTGGGTTATGCCCCTGCTCTTGCTCCTTTCTTTGATAAATACGGCAAACCTAAATTATTAGCGAGCTGAAGATTCCGTGTGCCTCATTGCCGAACCCTAGTACTACAGCCGCAGTTAGCGGGAGGAGAGCCAGCGTTGTTGGCGGCGCCTGTGGCTTTGCCGGGCTCGTGCTTGGTGAAGTCGGCGCCACCAGGACCACCTCCACACCAGCGCTTTTGACTTGTTCTGCGGCAAGACCAAGAGCAAGAGGCGGCGCACTTCGGGCACGGTTAGCGGGATGAGGTCTTGGTCGGTCGCCGACCCCCCTTTTTCTCGCGGGCAGCGACCACGGTCAGGAAGGCGTGGGCCAGCATGGCCAAGGTGATGTGCCGATACCAGCCCACCCACGAGCGGACCTCGTACTGATCGAGGCCCACCTCACCCTTGGCCATCTCGAACGCGACCTCAATAGCCCAACGTGATCCAGCAGCTCGCACGACCTCTGCCAAGGTCGTGCTCGACGGAGCGAACGAGATGTAACCGCGAATAGGGGTTGACAGGGTGGGGGGAGAAATGGCAAAGGGACGGTGCTCATGTGCCGTCCCGACCTCAGTCTACTCCCCATTCCCGACGCCCTGCGACGCCTGACGGTCTGGCTGACCCCCCAGATGCCATCCAAGCTGGTCCACCCCCACGAGAAGATCAGTGACGCCGAATTGGTGGCGGTGGCCCTATTGCAGCGGATTCACAAAGCACCCTACTTCAGGGGCTGGTGGAGGATGCTCAAACTCAACCACTGTCCCCATTACCCTTCGGAGGTCCAGGCCCGTACCCGGCTGGAACGCTTGACCCCTGTGATCGAGGGCGCGAGTGTCGAAGTCCAGGCACTGGACTTCGTGGCCGTGGACTCCGAACCCCTCCCAGTCTGCACCTTCAAGCGCGCTCCCCGTTGCAAGTTCAAGGGGGCACGACACGGCTTCAGTACCTCCGGCCCGGTGTATGGGTTCAAGCTGCATGCCTGGACGACCCTGAATGGCAAAATCGCCCAGTACGTGCTCCGGCCCGCCAACGAGCATGACTTCACCGTCGGGTGCGTGATGAACCGCGACTGGCCCACCTTCGGTGGGCCGAAGCAGATTGGGGACAAAGGCTATCAGTCCGGCACGTACCTGACGCCACCCAAAAGCAATGCCAAGCGTCCTGACCCTCGTTGGAAAGACGAATATGCGGCTGCCCGCAAGATCATCGAGTCGGCGTTCTCGGTGCTGGTGGGTTCCGGCTTGCGGTGGGGGCAGGTCAAGACGATGGCGAGCTTGCGGCTCAAGGTCGCCCTCCTCGTCCTCGCCCACAACCTCAAGTTCTTTGACCTCCCCGCCTAATCACACTTGGCGCTCCGAGTCAATCCCTATTCGCGGTATGTAGTAGGCGAGGTCGGTCGGGTCCTTGAGCGAACGACGAGCCAGGACCCAACGCTGGAACCCGGCGGGCAGGATCGGCCCGAGTCCCGCCGCCACGGCGGGACCCATCAACTCGGTCACACTCACCCATGCCCAGTCGAACAGCCGCTCGCCCTTACTGCCTGAGCCCGCACTCAAGGTCTGCCACTGGTGCGGCTCAAACTGCCCAGCAAGATCGGCCACATGAAGTTGTGCCGGACCGCCCTGCTGCCAAACCCACACGTGGAAGTTGGCAGCAACTTCCAGGACGTAGGGCTGCTGTCGCTGTTCGAGAACGTCTCGAACGTTGTAGGCCGAGTACACCGCATCGCCCGTCACCCAGGCGGCGTGAACGCCGCCGTCGAACGCTCGCCGGAGCATGGCGAGCGCAAGTTGTGGTTTGGTGGCCGCAGTGATGCTGTCGGGAATGTTGGCCGCGGTCCGACGGGCAGGGTCGTCGATCCAGGTCTTGGGCAAAAAGAGTTCCCGGTCGATCAGGGCCGTGCCATTCGGCGTCGCGTAGGCCAGGAAAACGCCGATCTGGCAATTCTCGATTCGACCAGCGGTCCCGCTGTACTGCCGTTGAACCCCGACGGATTTGGTGCCTTTTTTGAGGAAGCCGGTCTCATCGAGGACGAGGATCGCCTCAGGCGTTTGGAGATGATCCAGCACGTACTCGCGCAGGTCGTCACGCACGACCTGCGCGTCCCACTGCGCGGTAGACAGTAAGCGTTGCACCCCATCCGGGGTGTGTTCACCGATCCGCTCGGCCACTTACCAGCCGTTCTTGCGTTCGACGGGACTCAGGAGGGCCTGTACGTAGGCCAGGGCACGCTGACGCTGTTCACTGCGGGCAAACCGAGGGGCGATCCGTTGGTGGAGCGTGCCGAGGTCTGCCGACCATTGGTGCGGACGAGGAGGTGCGCTGGAACGCGGCATCGCTAAGTCTACCGCTCCTTAACTGCGGCTGTAGTACTAACGCCTCCAGACATAGCTCACGCTCGCCGGGTCGCGCACGAAGCCCAGGCGGTCGTTCACCGCGAGCATGGGCGCGTTGTCGCTGGCGTTGTCGGTGCGGATCAGGGTGCCGCCCAGGGCACGGCCCGCCCGGATCGCGCGCAACTTGAGCAGGGTGGCGACGCCCTGGCCGCGCCACTCGCGCGTGACGCCCGTCAGGCCGGTGAGGAGATCGGGGCTCGCCTCGGAGCGGAAGAGGTTGGTCTGCCCGATCCAGCGACCGTCGTGCTCAGCAACGAGGTAGGCGTCCGGGAGCAGGCCGGGATCATTCAGCACGGCCTCCTCGAAGACCTCGCGGGAGAGGGGCGTGGCGGGTTCGGCGCGGGGCACGTCCCCCCGCACGTCACTCATCAGGGCGTGGAGGCGGGCGGCGAGGTCGGGTGTGCCCGCCGCGCGCAACTCGGTGAGACTGCGGACGCCCACGCCCCGGGCCCCCAGTCGGTCCTCCAGGGCACGGTAGGGCGCCTCGTCGAAGGCGGTCAGGTCGAGCGAACTCGTGAAGTACCGCTTGTCCCCCGTGAAGCCGCGCCGGGTCAGGAAGCCGGGGGCGACCGGGTGGTCCTCGCGGGCCAGGACGCGGGCAGCCTCGGCGCCGTGCCGGGTCAGATCGGCGTGAAGCGCGTCCCAGAGGGCACGCCCAATCCCCTGTCCCTGCCGCTCCGGGTGCACGGCGACCTCCAGCGTGTAGCGGCGGGGGTGGTAGGCGCCGGGGTTCTGGGAGTACGAGGCGACGCCGACCACTTCCCCGTCCGGGTCCAGCGCGACGAGGGTGGCGGTGGTGTAGCCCCAGCCGCGCTGCTCAGCATCCCGTTTGCGGAAATCGGCCCCGCTGAAGGGGTCATGGGGCAGGGCGAGGGTGTAGACCCGTCCGGCGGCGTCCCACTCGCCGTCCCGAACGGGCCGAACGGTAAAGATCATACGTCCTCCACCGCGCCGCGCCGCATCTCGATCCAGGCGGGCCGGGGGCGGAAGCCCAGGCGGGTGTTGAGGGCGAGCATGGGGGCGTTCGTGGTCGCGTTGCCCGTCCAGATGCTCGTCGTCCCCCGTCCCCGGGCGAAGTTGAGGGCGGCGAGCTTGAGGGCCAGCGCCAGCCCCCGCCTGCGGTGCGCGCGGCGGGCCCCCGTGAGGCCGGTGTGTAGTTTGGCGGGGTCCACGCCGTCTGTGTACAGCTCGGTCATCGCTGCGACTTCACCAGCGGGGGTCAACGCGAAGTAGACGCCTTCCGGCATGAAGCGCGGGTCTTCTCCACGCTTGCGGAAGTGCTCGAAGGCGAGCGGGGTGGCCTCCCCCGTGCAGGGCACGTCCTCCCGAATCTCCTCCACCGCGTCGAAATAGGCCTGCCAGGCGGCCTCCTCCCCCACCTCGGAGAGCAGTCCGGCGAGGGTCACCTGACGGTAGGGGGCGGGCAGACGGGCGGCGTCTCCCCAGGGGGCCGGGTTGAACTCGTCCAGGGCCAGCACATTGTCGAAAAAGCGCATCACCTCGCTGAAGCCCTGCTTGTCGAGGAAGGCGAGGCCGCGCGGGCAGTCCTCCCGGGTGCCCGAGAGCAGTTCCCGGGCACCGCGTTCCCTCAGGTGGCCGTCGAGCCTCCCGGCGAGCGCCCGGCCCACGCCCCGTCCCTGCGCCCCCGGGTGGACGAACACGTCCACGTGGTAGCGCCCCGGGTGGAACATCCCCGGGTACTGGATGGCGTAGGCGGTGCCGACGACCTGCCCGCCCTCCTCGGCGACGACGCGCCAGAGGTGGGGCCGCCGGGGATGGTCGCGCAGTTCACGGTCCTCGTGGGCGAGGAGGTCCCCGGTCGTGGCGTGGTCGGGCCACACCGCCCCTTGCAGGTCGGCGAGGGCGGGGTAGTCGGCGCTCTCGGCCTCGCGGACGTTCACGCCTCACCGCCTAGCCGCAGTTCGTAACGGAAGTGGGTGGGGCCGCGCCGGAAGCCCAGGGCCCGGTTCATCTCCAGCATGGCGGCGTTGGGTTTGTCGTTCATGGTGCGGATCTCGCCGCCGCCCCGCTCCATCAGCGCCCGCATGGCGGCCACCTTGAGCGCCTTGGCGACGCCCCGGCCCCGGTCCTCCCGCCGCACGCCCGTCATGCCGATCACGTAGGCGCCGCCGGGGGTCAGCATCAGGGTCGTGTAGCCGACGTAGGGGCCGGTGAGGGGGTCGTCCAGCCCGGGACGCAGGGCCACGAAGGACAACTCCGGCGCGAAGGTCGGGTCCTCCACCTCCTGCTTCACCCACGCCTCGAAGGGCCGCTTGGTCAGGGCGTTCCCCATCGGCACGTCCTGGAAGAGGAGCCAGTCGAGTTCCCACAGCCTGCGGTCGCGCTCGGGGTCGCCCGCCAGTTCGGCAATGCTGCGGAGTTCGATCCCCTCCTGGCTCACGCGGGCGAGCAGATCGCCGAAGGCGCCCAGGTCCACCTCCGCCGTGTTCAGGCGCGACTCGTACCGCTCCCAGGTGACGCGGAAGCCCCGCCGTTCCAGGAAGGCGCGGCCCGAGTCGTGGTGTGGCGCGTCGGTGAGCATGGTGCGGACCTCGCGGGCGCCCCGGGCCCTCACGCGCTCCAGCAGCGTGTCGTAGAGCGCCGAGCCGATGCCGCGCCCCCGCGCTTCCGGGTGGACGCTGAGGTTTCCCCAGTAGCGCCACTCCTCGAAGGCGAAGTCGTCGTGTCCGATGCGCCCGACGCCGACCACCCGGCCCCCGACCTCGGCCACGGCTTCGGTCATGAAGAGGCTGGGGTCGGTCGCCTCGTCCCACACGGCCAGGAGTTCGGGGGTGACGGGCCACTCGGGGTTGGCGGCGGTCAGGACCCACGCCGCGTCCGGGTAGTCGGCGGGCTTGCGGAGGTCCCGCAGGACAAAACTGGTCTGGGTCACGTTCATCGCTCCCATCCTGCCCCGCCCGGCGACGGGGACGCATCCGCCCATTGCGCTATGTCTCCCCTATCCTGCCTGCATGACTGGCCCCCTCAAACTCCTCCTGATCGTGCCCCACCCCGACGACGAGGTGTACGGCGCCTCGGGCACCCTGATGGAACTGCTGGAAGAGGGCCACCCCTGCGGCCTGGTGACCCTCACGCGCGGGGAGGCGGGGCGCACCCTGGGGCTGGCCGAGGGGCCCGAGGAACTCGCCCGGATGCGGGAGGCCGAGCTGCGCGCCTGCCTCGACGTGATCGGCCTGACCGTCCACGAGCAGCACCGCTTCCCCGACAAGTCCCTCAAAGATCAGCCCCAGGAGCCCCTGGTGGAGGTCGCGCGGGAGGCCATGCTCCGCCACAGCCCCGAGACGGTCCTCACCTTCCCGCCCAACGGCGGCAACGGGCACCCGGATCACGTCACCACCCACCGGGTCGTCCGCGCCGCGTGGGAGAGCCTGCCGGAGGCCGAGCGGCCCCGCCTGTGGTACTACGCCAACTCCTCGCCCCCCGAGAGCGAGGAGTTGCGCGCCCTGTGGCTCGCCCCCAACGTGCGCCGGGACGTAAGCCGCTTCGTCACCCGCAAACTTCAGGCCATCGCCTGCCACCGCACCCAGGCGCTGAGCACGGTGGATTTCCTGCGCAGGTTTCCGGGGCGAATCACGGAGGAGACGTTTCACGAGGTCAGTGGCACGAGGTCAGTGGGTAGTGGGCAGTGGTGAGTGGGGAGAGGCGGCGTCGGCCGCTCGCGCCGGGGTCCGGAACCTCGGGCACACCGTTCGGGAGGTGGAGCGGCTGCCGGGCGCGTCGGGCAACCCGAGTTGGCGGGTGAACACGGCGGCCGGGCCCTTCGCGGTGCGGCTGTACCCACGGGCCGAGGCGGAGACGGCGCACAGTCTCGCGCGGCTGGCGGCGACGCTGAGGGCGGCGTCTTACCCGGTGCCGGGTGTCGTGGCCGTGGGCGAGGTGGGGGAGCACACCGCCCTCGTGCAGGAGTGGGCGCCGGGGGTGCCGCTCACGTCGGCGTTGGAAAGGACGCCCGAACGTGCCGACAGCCTCGGCCTCGGGTTCGGTGAGACCCACGCGCGCCTCCACGCCCTGCCCGTCCCCGCCGAGGCGCACGCGGCCCTACGTCTGCTGCACGCACCGACAGTAGCCCCTGGCCCCCCGGCCTGGCTCCACCTCGACTACCACCCCCTCAACGTGCTCGTGGAGGAAGGCCGGGTGAGCGCCGTGCTCGACTGGGAAAATGTGGCTCTGGGCGACGCGCGGCTCGACGTGGCCCGGACGTTGAGCATCCTGAGCGTCGATCCGGCGGTGTGGTCCATCGCAGGAGCGCGGCGGCGGGTGCTCCTCGCCTTCCGGCAGGGCTACCTCACGGGGTACGCGCGGGGCGGGGGACGGCTGAGCGGCCTGCCCCCCTTCCTGGCCTGGGCGGGCGACTTCATGCGGCGGGACCTGGGGGGCCGCTTCACCGGGGAGGAATTGGGGCACGTCGCGCGCTGGACGCGGGCCTGGACGTTCGGGCGTTAGCCCCCAGTGGACGACCAGAGGGACTTTTCCGTCTCTCTCCCGAGGACGCCCCGCCCGTTCACCCCCTCTCCTGCGGAGCTGTACCTGTCCCAACCCTCCCTCTGCTTTGCAGCTCTGCGAGTCAAGGGGGAGGAGCAAGAAAATCACACCCACGTACTTCTGTGGTCATCCACTGGACCTCACTCCCACTCGCTCACTGGGATGAAGTCCACCCCCTCCGCCTCGGTGCGGGTCACCTTGTAGCGGTTGTCGAAGTGGACGACGAACTCGCCCCGGTCGAAGTGCTGCGGGCTGACGACGGGCTTGCGGAAGAAGTAGTTGCCGTCGTCGTCGATCCCGATGTGCGCGCTCTTGGTGAAGCGGAATTCGACGACCTCGCCGTGGGGGCGGGTGCGGACGCGGACGCGGAAGGTCTGGGCGTCGTCCTGGTGGACGTAAGGATTGGCGGAGGCTTTTTTCCGGCCGAAGAGGTTGAACATGGGGAGGCTCCTTGTCAGCAGGGTAAGCGGTGGGCTGGAAAAAGACGCTGCTCGCACGCACCGCCTCCCACCTACACCTCTCCCAGCAGCCGGGTCAGCAGCCGCACATGGTCCGGCCAGCGGTCGAGCCGGACGTGCTCGTGGGCCGCGTGCGCCCCGTCGCCGGGGGCCCCCAGGCCGTCGAGGGTGGGCGTGATCGGCGCGGTGAAGTTGCCGTCGCTGCCGCCGCCCACGACCTCCCCCCCCACCTCGAAGCCGAGCCCCCGGGCGATGTCCTGCGCCCGCCCGAAGAGGGCCAGGGTGCCCGGGCCCGGCTCGAAGGGGGGACGGTTCAGACCGCCCGTCACCGTGATCTGGACGCGCGGGTCGGCGGGGGCAAGGGCGCGGATGGCCTCGGCGACGCGCTCGCCCTCGGCGACGGTGCTCGCGCGCAGGTCAATCTCCAGGGTAGCCTCGGCGGGAATCACGTTCACCGCGCTGCCGCCCCGGATCATGCCCACGCTGACCGTCGTGCCCAGGTCCGGGCGGGCGAGGGCCTGCACTTCCAGGACGGCGCGGGCGGCCTCGGTGATCGCGCTCGCCCCCTCCCCCGGCTTGTTGCCCGTGTGGCTGGCGACCCCGTGGAAGGTCAGGCCGAAGCTGCCCACCCCCTTGCGCCCGATCTTCAGCGCGTGGGTGTCGGTGACGGGCGGCTCGACCACGAAGACGGCGCGGGCCCCCCGGGCGGCGGCCTCGATGTGGGGGCGGCTCGCGCGGCTGCCCACCTCCTCGTCGGGGGTGAGGAGCATCCGCACGCCGCCCCGGGGCCACCGGCCTTCCAACGCCCCCAGGGCGTGCAGCACTCCCACGATCCCGGCCTTCATGTCGTAGGTGCCGGGGCCATAGAGGCGGTCGCCCTCCGCCCGGAAGGGCATCTCCCCCAGCGTGCCGTGCGGCCAGACGGTGTCGGCGTGGGTGAGGACGAGGATGGGCCTCTCCTCCCCGCCCACGCCGAAGGAGAACTGCCGGGTGCCGCCGGGAAGCGGCTCGGCGACGCCGCCCAGCTCGCGGGCGCGGGCCTCCACCACGTCCATCACGCGGGCCACGGCGGCGGGGTCGGTGGAGGGCGACTCGATTTCCACCAGGGCGCGCAGGTCGGCGATCATGGCGGGCAGGTCGGGGTGCATGTGGGCATGCTACCCGGCAGAGAGGGACCCCGCCCGGCCCGGAGATGGGCACAGGGGCGGGGCGGCTCTGTTCGTGGGCTCAGGTCAGGAGGGCGAGTTGCTGTGTATCCGCGCGGAGCACGGCGCGGCCCTTCAGGTACAGCTCGTTCACGGCCTGGCGCCCGAAGATGCGCGCGAGGCGGGTACTCGTCAACTCGACCGTCCGGCCCGCGAAGCGAATGCGAACGATGTCGACCGTGCCGGGGACCCAGGTGCATGACAGTTCCTGCATCTTTCCTCCTGGTGAACGGGGGGTGGCCCGGGTGCCGGGGAGTCCGGGGGAGACGCTTCCGGCCTCACTTCCTCGAGGCCAGAACGGACGACGGCGGGCCAGGCCGCAGCGCTCGGCGCCGGGAGCGGTCGGCCGTCGCCTCCAGCCGGGCCGGAGGTCGTCGCCGGAGCCAGTGGGTACGCGCGGGGACGCTGCACGGTCAGCATACGTCGCCGGAGGTCCGGGTGCGCGAGAACAGCCCTAACCCGCCTTGAGCGAGGCGTCATGCGGCCCCGCCGCGTGCTTGACTGCGTGCATGACCCCCACCCCCCCGCTGCCCGGCCCCGAGAGCCTCCTCGCCCTCGTCTTTCCCTCCGACCCACAGGTGAGCGCGGACGGGCAGGGCGTCTTCTTCGTCCTCTCCCGGGTGGAGGAGGAGGACCCGGCGCGGCGCGAGGAGGACTTCCCGAAGCCCCGGTACCGCTCGAACATCTGGCAGTCGGAGGGGGGCGAGGCCCGGCAACTCACGCGCGGGGAGGGGCGGGACTCGTCGCCGCGCCCGTCGCCGGACGGGGGGACGCTCGCCCTCGTGCGCGAGGAGCGGGGGGAGAAGGGCCAGCTCTTCCTGCTGCCGCTGAGGAGCGGAGAGGCCCGGCGTGTGACGAGGTTCAAGGGCCCCGTGACGGACGTGACGTGGAGCCCCGACGGCCGCTTCCTCGCCTTCCTGAGCACCGGGGACGACGAGGACAGGCGCGACGAGCGCGGCGAGGCCCGCGTGATCACTCGGCCCCGCTACCGCTTCAACGGGCGCGACTGGCTCCCCGAACGCCCCGCCCGGCTGTGGCTCTACGACGTGGCGGCGGACGAGTTGCGCGAGTGGCACGCCCCCGGGGTCGAGGTCACCGCCTACGCCTGGTGGCCCGACTCGCGCGGCGTGCTCCTCGTCTCCAGCGAGACCGAGGAGGGCGCGGCACAGTGGCGGCAGGAGGCGTACACGCTGGGGCTGGACGGCACCCGCACCCGCCTCACCCGCTGGAACTCCGCCATCGTCTCGGCCACGCCCCACCCGGACGGCGAACGTTTCGTCCTGGTAGGCCGTCCCGAGGGCAAGGGCAGCTCCGAGGACCCCCACCTCTTCCTGGTGGAGCAAGGCGGCTCGTGGCGGCGGCTGGACGTGCATTTCGAGAACGGGGGATGGGACCGCCCGGTCGTCAACCTCGTAAACGGTGACTGCCACGTGGGCGCCTTCCCCGAGCGCCCAATGTGGCTGGACGGGGACACGCTGCTCTTCCCGAGCACGGTGGGCGGCTCGTGCGGCCTCTTCCGCCTGGGCCTGGACGGGACCGTCACCCCCCACGACCACCGCGAGGACGGGGTGATCTCCGCCTTCACGGCGCGGGGGGGCGGCGTGGCCCTGATCCGCGAGCGGGCCGACCGCTTCCCCGAGGTCGAGCTGAACGGGGCGCAGGTCACCGACCTCCACGCCCGCCTCCCCCTTCCCGCCCGGGCGCCGGGGCGCGTCTGTTTCATCAACGACCTCGGCGAGGGGGAGGGGTGGGTGCTCCTGCCCGACGGCGACGGCCGCGTGCCCGCCCTGCTCAGCATCCACGGGGGACCGCACACGGCCTACGGGCACGGCTTCGTCCACGAATTTCAACTGCTCGCGGCGCGGGGGTACGGGGTGTGCTATAGCAATCCGCGCGGCAGCGTCGGCTACGGGCAGGCGTGGTCCTCGGACATCCACGGGCGCTGGGGGAGCGTGGACATGGACGACCTGCTCGCCTTCTTCGACGTGTGCCTGACGAGCTTTCCCCGCCTCGACGGCGAGCGGGCGGGCGTGATGGGCGGCAGCTACGGCGGCTACATGACGAACTGGATCACGGCACACACGACCCACTTCCGCGCCGCGATCACCGACCGCAGCATCTGCAACCTGATCTCCTTCGGCGGCACCTCGGACATCGGGATGCGATTCTGGGACGACGAACTCGGCCTGAACTTCCACCGACGTGAGGACGTGCCCCGGCTGTGGGACATGAGCCCCCTGAAGCACGTCGAGGACGTCCGCACCCCGACCCTGATCGTCCACTCCGTCCTCGACCACCGCTGCCCGGTCGAGCAGGCCGAGCAGTGGTACGCCGCCCTGCGCCTGCACGGCGTCCCCGTGCGCTTCGTCCGCTTCCCCGGCGAGGACCACGAACTCTCGCGCTCGGGCAGGCCGGACCGCCGCGTGGGGCGGCTGGAGGAGTACCTGGCGTGGCTGGACGGTCACCTCCTCGGCGAGGCGGGGGAGGAGGGGGGACCCCTCGGCTTCGGTCACCACACGTCGCGCTCGTAGGCGGGGAGGAAGGGTCTTTTGCTCCCTCTCCTGCGGAGCTGTACCAGTCCCCTCTCAAGGGGGAGGGGCTTTGGGTGCTGTTTCCAACGAGGTTTGTGCCTCCCCGCCCCGCCTCATCCCCACCTTCCCGCATCCCCACCTTCCCGCTGGCTACATAAAAGGCGAAGGCCGGGAATCCCACCCGGCCCTCTCCCCTCTCACCTTGTTCCCTGGTTACTCGTCGTTGCGGCGGTTGCCCCAGCCCCGGTCGGTACGGGCACGCGGGCGGAAGCCCTCGCCCTGACCGCCCCCCTCGCCGCCCTGGGGGCGGAACTCACGGTCACCGAAGTTGCGGTCCTCACGCGGACGGAACCCGCCGCTCTGCCCGCCACGGTCGTCACGGGGACGGAAGCCACCGCCCTGCCCGCCACGGTCTCCGCCACCCTGGTAGCCGCCCCGGTCGCCCTGGAAGCCCCCACGGTCCTCGCGCGGACGGAAGTTGCCGCCGCCCTGCCCGCCACGGTCCTCGCGGGGTCGGAACCCGCCGCCCTGCCCGCCACGGTCTCCGCCGCCCTGGTAGCCGCCCCGGTCGCCCTGGAAGCCCCCACGGTCCTCGCGCGGACGGAAGTTGCCGCCCTGCCCGCCACGGTCCTCGCGGGGTCGGAAGCCACCGCCCTGCCCGCCACGGTCTCCGCCGCCCTGGTAGCCGCCCCGGTCGCCTTGGAAGCCCCCACGGTCCTCGCGCGGACGGAAGCTGCCGCCCTGCCCGCCACGGTCCTCGCGGGGCCGGAACCCGCCGCCCTGGGCGCCCTGGCTCTCGCGGAGTTCGCGCATCTCACGCCGCAGGCCGCGAATCTCTTTGCCCTGCGCCTCCAGCATCTCCTTCATCTCGTTCAGGAGGCCGATCAGGTCGTCGGCGTCAATGTACTCGTCCTCGCCCTCTTCGCCCTCACCCTCCTCGGCCCCACCCACGTTGCCGCTGTCCATCGCGGCCACCAGGCCCTCCTGCTCAGCCTCCTGGGCGTCGAGTACGGGGTCTTCGTCGGGCTCGCCCTGCAACTCGGGCAGAACGTCGCGCAGTTCCTCCGGGGTCTCGTGGAGGTCGCCCCGTGGATCGAGGGGGTGCTCGTTGGTGTCGTTGGTCATGATGGTCCTTTCCCCGCGCACCCGCGCAGGTGTACCCCGTAGTCTAACACCGCCCTCGCGCCCGGGTCTGCCCCGCCGGGATGAGGCGCGGCTTTGCCCGGGCCGCGCGGCGTTCATGGAGGAGCGTTGACTGGAGAGCCGCACGAACCACGTCGCGCCACGCCGCAGAGCAACCGCAGCCGTCCTCAGAACACCGGGAGAGACCGCTCTCCCCGCCTTCGCGCTCCCCTCAACCGTCCGACTTCGGGACACCCGTCATGGTCCCGGCGCGCGACCCTCCTATACTCGCCCTCATGAAGCTCGCCGCCCTCCTCGCGCTGCTCGCCCTCGGCACCGCCTCGGCCCAGAACACGGCGGCGCCGAGCGCGCCAGCGCGCACCGTCAACATCGGCCTCGGCTACCTCCCGAACGTGCAGTTCACGCCCTTCTACGTGGCCGACAAGCTCGGGTACTTCCGGGCCGAGGGGCTGAACGTCAAGTTCCAGCACGGCTACGTGTCCGAACTCATGCCGCTGCTCCTCCAGGGCAAGCTCGACTTCATCGTGGGCGACCCCGAGGACGCGGTCTTCGCCCGCAACCAGGGCGCCCCGGTGCGCTACGTCATGGCGGTGTACCAGAAGTTGCCCGTGACCGTCTTCAGCACCAAGCCGCTAAACACCGCCGCCGACCTGAGGGGCAAGACGGTGGGTATCCCGGGCACCTTCGGCAGCTCCTACGCCGCGCTGCGGGCCGTGCTCGACGACGCGGACCTCCAGGAGGGGCGCGACGTGCGGCTGGCCTCCATCGGCTTCACCCAGCTCGACGCGGTGCGGGCCGGTCGGGTGGACGCCGCCGTGGGCTTCGTGAACAACGAGGTCGTGCAGCTTCGGCAGGCGGGCACGCCGGTCTACACCCTCGACGTGACCTCCTCCTACCCGATGGTGGGCTCGGGCCTGATCACCCTCGACAAGACGCTCACGGGCGACCTCGCCCGGCGGGTGGTGCGTGCCTCCCAGCGCGGGCTGAAATTCACCGTCGCCGACCCCGCCCGCGCCTTCCGGGTCGCCCAGCCCGTCTTCGGCACGGGGGGCGGCACCCTCGACGTCCTGCGCGCGAGCGTGCCCCTGATGCAGAGCGCCTACACCCGCGCCAATGGCCTCGGCGCGAGCGACCCCGCCGCCTGGACGAAGGCGGTCGCCGCGCTCGTGAAGCAGGGCAGCCTGCCCGCCGGGGCGAGGGCGACCACCTTCTACACGAACGGCCTCGTCAGCAAGACGGTGCGTTAAAGCATCCGGCGGAGAAACAGGGCGTGCCGGGCCCCTCGCGCTGCCGCAAAGCCTCACAGAGCAGGGCGACGAGGTTTCTCCACAACGTCTGGCACAAGAACGATGTCAGGCTGAGCGAGGCGAAGCCTCTTGTCTCCAGCGCACGAGCCCCTCCGCTCCACCCGGGGTGACGAGTCGTTTGCCGTCGAGAACTCCAGTCCAACGTTCCGAGCCTCAAAGGCGGGGGGAGGGGTCACCCACCGGGTGTGTTCCCTCCCCCCGCCGGATGCCTACTCGTCGTCCATGCCGCCGAGCGCCTTGTTGACGGCGGCGGGCGTCTCGTACTCCTCGTCGGGCAACTCACCCAGCATGGAGCGCGTCTCGTCGTCCGCGCCGTTCTCCTCGGCGGCGGCCACAAGGTCTTGCTTGCTTGCCGGGTAGCTCACGCCCTTGAGGTGCTTTTGAAGCTGGATGGGGTTGATCTTCGCCATGTCGCCCTCCTGGGCCGATTATCTGCCCGCCCCGCCCGGATGCCCTTCACACCGGCTTAAGCCCCCAGCGGCTCCAGCAGCCCCTGTTGCAGCACGACGGGCAGCGCGAGCGTCTGGTAGCCCGGCCCGTCGAACAGCACGGTGATCTTCTCGCCCTCGTAGCGCATGACGAGGCCCTCCCCGAAGATGCGGTGCGCGACGCGGCTGCCCAGGGCGAAGGGCATGGTCTCCCCGGCGGGGGCCTCCTGCACGAATCCGGCCTCGCAGTTGTCGCAGGAGTCGCAGGGCGAGTCGTAGCTCTCGCCGAAGTAGTTGAGCAGATACTCCCGTCGGCAGCCCCCCGTCTCGGCGTACCCGCGCATCATCTCCAGGCGCGACTGCTCGAAGGCGCGGCGGTAAGCCTGCGCGAGCGCGGCCTCGGCCACCACCTCGGGAGAGAGTGCCCCCTCCGTGGCCGCGACCTCCCCGCTCGGGAGCACCTCCACGGCACCCACGTCCTCCAGGCGGCTTACCGCCGTGAGCACCTTCGTCTGGGAGAGGCCGGTCTCCTCGCGCAGTTCGCCGGGATCGACCGGGCCGTCGTGCTCCTCCAGGGCGCGCAGCACCTGCCCCACCTGATCGGCGTCGATGAGCGCACTTCCCGCGAAGAAGCGGCGCAGGTTGAGGTCGCCGGGCGTGTAGAAGAGGGTGGCCTCAGCCCCTTCGCCGCCCCGCCCCGCCCGCCCGATCTCCTGGTAGTAGGCGTCCACCGAGCCGGAGATGTCGAGGTGGTGCACGAAGCGCACGTTCGGCTTGTCGATCCCCATGCCGAAGGCGGTCGTCGCCACGATGACCTCCACCTCGTCCGCCATAAAGGCCGCCTGTGCCGCCTCGCGCGTCTCTACATTCAACCCGGCGTGATAGGCCGCCGCCCGCACCCCGCGCTCCGAGAGGTCGCGGGCCAGTTCCTCCGCCCCCTTGCGGGTCGCCGCGTAGACGATGCCCGGCCCCTGCGTGTTCGCCACCTCGGCGAGCAGGGCCGAGCGTTTCGTGCCCGCGTCCTCGAAGCGCCGCACCGCGAGCCGGATGTTCGGGCGGTCGAAGCCGCGCACGAGGATCTGGGGTTCCCGCATCCCCAGACGCTCGACGATCTCGGCGCGGACGGGGGGCGCGGCGGTGGCGGTCAGGGCGAGGACGGTGGGGTGCCCGAGGGCTTCCACCACCCCGCCCAGCCGCAGGTACTCGGGCCGGAAGTCGTGCCCCCACTCGCTGACACAGTGCGCCTCGTCCACCACGAAGAGGGAGGGTCCGGCCTCTCGCAAGCGGGCCAGCGTCTCCTCGCTGCCGAGCTGCTCGGGGGCCAGGAAGAGGAACTCGACCTCGCCCTCCTCGAAGGCGGCCAGGACCGACTCGCGCTCGGCGGGCTTCAGGGTCGAGTTGACGAGGGCGGCCTGCCCGGGGGCGCTCTCCTCCAGCGCCTCCACCTGATCGCGTTGCAGGGCGATCAGGGGGGAGACGACGACCGTGGGGCCGCCCAGAGAGAGCGCCGCCACCTGATAGATCGCCGACTTGCCGCTCCCGGTCGGCATGATGGCGAGGGTGTCCCGCCCCTTCAGGACGGACGCGATGGCCTCCTTCTGGGCGGGGTGGAGCCCGTCGTAGCCGAACACCTCGCGGGCGATGCGCTGCGCCCGCTGCATGTCCTTGGTGGGCCTGCCCCGGGGAGTGGCCGACCGGGCCGGGGCGGGCGGAGCGGGCCGGGCCGCGCGTTCGGGGGCCTTCACGCGGGATTCGGGCGTTCTGCCCCGGGCGGGCCCGAAGGCGGCGGGTTCGGGAACTCTGGTCCCGGGCGGGTGGGCAGTGACGGGTGGGGGGGTCGCGTCCTGGGGTTCGGCGGGCTCGGGCTCGGGGACCCTCACCCGGATGCGTCTGGGCATGGGGCTTCCTTTCTCGTCCACGCGGGGCGGCCCCTGGCGTGGAGAGAGCTAATCTGGCCGCTCTCCCCGACCCGGGACAGCCGGGGCCGGGAGGAGGCAGGGAGTCAGTCTGGCGGCCCCGCCCGCCCCGCAGATGATGCCCGGAACAAGCCCGCTTCACCGGACACGCGCGGGAGCCCCCGGCACGGTGAGGTGGGCTTCAGTCCCACCACCAGCGCCGCCGCGCCGCCCACATCACCCCGGCGGGGAGCAGCAGGAGGGCCGCCCGAAGAGGTCTCTAGGCGTGATGGCCTATCCCGGGCGTCCCCGCTTCCTCACGCCCACCTCACCTGCTACGGTGGGGGCAACACCGGAAGGAGGTGCTGCACATGACCGAGATCATCTTTGTCTTCCCGATCCGCCTGAACGCGACCGAACGAGGAATCCTCGCCCCTGCCCCCAGGAGTCACCGTGCAGCACCCGCTCCAACCGTTCCAGCCCCCGTGTAACGCCCGGCCGAGGCGCCCTTGAGCGCCCGCTGGCTCGAAGACGAACTCTCGGACGCGGATACCCGCCCGGAGAGGCGCCAGAAGCACAAGACGAAAAAGCCCCTGGGCCGCCGACGCCTCGCCGCCCTGCGCAACGAGGAGGAGGGCGAGCAGGACGACGTGATCCGCCGTCTGCGGGACCTGGGGCACGTCACCGAGGTCGTCGCTGAACTCAAGAGCGGTAAGGAGGCCACGGCGTACGTGGCGCGCGGGCCGAAGGGGAGCGTCCTCGTCAAGCTCTACCGCGAACTGGAGGCCCGCTCCTTCAAGCGCGACGGCGTGTACCGCGAGGGGCAGGTCATCCTCGACGAACGGGCGAAGAGGGCGATGGAGGGCCGCAGCAGGAAGGGCCTGGAGATGCTTCAGGCGGGCTGGGTGGCCGCCGAGTACGCGCACCTCTGGCACCTGTGGGGCGCGGGCCTGAACGTCCCCGAACCCCTCGTCGGCCCTAGCCCCTACGAGTACACCCAGACCACCCCCGCCGTGCTGATGCGCCTGATCGGCAGCGAGGACACCCCCGCCCCCCGCCTGAGCGACGCGGCCCTGACCCCGGAGGAGGCCCGGAATGCCTGGAACCAATCCTTGGACGGAATGGCACACCTGCTGCGGCTGGGTTACGCGCACGGCGACTACAGCACCTACAACCTCCTGTGGTGGGAGAACACCGTGACGATCATCGACTTTCCCCAACTCACGACCCGGCAAAACCCCAACTTCAAGGAGTTGCTGCGCCGCGACGCCGAGAGCCTCGCCACGAGCTTTCGCAGGCACGGGGTCGGGGCGAACGGCGAGGCCACCCTGCGCGAGGTCCAGCGGCGGGCGTTGGGCGTGGCGCCGACGCCGAGGGTGGTGCTGCCCTGAGAGCGGTCAGCTTTCAGCCGTCAGCAAAACCATTTCCTGCTGAAAGCTGATCGCTGACGGCTTGCCCTAAGCTCTCCCCATGCGCGCCCTCGAAACCTGCCTGTATGTGGACGATCTGGAGACCGCCGAAGCCTTTTACTCGGGCGTCCTGGGGCTGACCCTGTACGGCAAGGTTCCGGGGCGCCACCTCTTTTACAAATTGGAGGGCTCCATGCTCCTGCTCTTCGACCCCGTCATGAGTGCCCAGCCGGGTGACGTGCCGCCCCACGCGGGCAGACCCGGCGGGCACGCCTGCCTGGCTATCGGGCGTGAGGAGACGGACGCCTGGCAGGCGCGGCTGGAGGGGCATGGCCTGACCGTCACCCGCTACGCCTGGGGCAATCGGGGCGAGAGCCTGTACTTCGAGGACCCCGCCGGGAACGTGCTGGAGCTGGCACCGCCGAGCATCTGGGGACTTTGAATGGACGAGTTCTTCGCGCGGTTGGACGAGCTTGACCCGGATGAGTCAGATGCCATTTTGACGGCAGTCCATTTGACTGGCCAGGATCATGATGATCTAGTGGTCGACCACGGACAAGAGAAGGTCTAAGATGAGGGTATGGGACGGCGGAAGCAGTTTGTCGTGACGCTCAGCGATGAGGAGCGTCGTCAACTTACCGACATGACGCGAAAGGGCGTGATCAGTGCGCGGGTCATGACCCGCGCACGTCTCTTGCTTCTGGCTGACCAACAGTTGAAGGATGATGACGTGGCCGAGCGGCTGGACATCAGTCATTTGACGGTCGCCAGCATTCGGAAGAAATACACCCAAGGTGGGCTGCAAGCCGCCTTGTACGAGAAGGCTCGTCCGAAACCGCCGTCAAAACTGGGTCCTAAGGAGACAGCAATCCTGATTGCAGAAGCCTGTTCAGGAGGTCCAGATGGGCAAGCCAAGTGGACCATGCAACTCCTTGCAGATCGTTTGGTGACGCTGGGCGTAGTGGAAAGCATCAGTGATGAGACGATCCGGCGAACACTGAAAAAAACGACTTGAAGCCCTGGCAAGTCCAGAGTTGGTGCATCGCCAAAGTCGGCGCTGATTTCGTCTGGCGCATGGAAGAGGTGCTGGACACGTACGCTGAGCCGTATGATCCACTGTACCCCGTGGTCTGCTTCGACGAGAAGTCCTATCAATTGTTGGCGCACATCACTGAACCGCTTCCACCCGTGCCGGGACACCCGGCACGGGTGGACTACGAGTACAGGCGTTGTGGAACGGCCAATCTCTTCATTGCTTTTGAACCCTTGACCGGGCAGCGGACAGTCACCGTGACCGAACGTCGCAGCAGCGAGGAGTTCGTGGCACAAATGCAGGCTCTCCACTTGCGCTACCCCGAGGCGAAGACAATTCGCCTGGTGCTGGACCAACTGTCCACGCACACGCCGTCCTCGTTGTACCAGCACCTCCCGCCCGACGAAGCAAACGCCTTGAAGAGGCGGTTTGAATGGGTCTACACGCCGAAGCACGCTTCCTGGTTGAACATGGCGGAAATGGAATGGTCAGTTTTGGAGCGACAGTGCTTGAGACGACGGTTGGCAACCTCTGAGGAACTCAACAATGAAGTCAAAGCCTGGGAAGCGGATCGAAATGCTCGGTCAATTAAGGTGAGCTGGCAATTCAATACAGACAAGGCACGAGTGAAATTAAGCCGCCAATATCCGTCCCAAAATTAGGCCTAGCTATGTCTGTGGTTATCCACTAGCCCTGCACATGCTTCTGAAGGGGCAAACGTGGTCCCACGACGAGGTTGACGAACGCTGGCAGGTCGCGGCATTCAAAGTGGCAGAGCATCGTCTTGAGTTGGGTCGTGTGAATCCCACCCTGGAGACGGATCACCCACGCCTGCGCGAGCGACAGGAAGAGTGGATTCAGCTTATGTTTGCCGCTCCACCCTTGTCCGAAGCCAAACTGCTCAACGATCTGCGAACCGCACATTTGGAAAAAGAGTGGGGACTGTTCGGGCGCTTCGGCTTGGGGGGTCAACTCTCGTTTGGAAGTGGTGTCTTCGCCACCGGGCCACGCTCCCTCATGGCCGTCTACCGTCGAATCTTAGAGGCACAGGAGATGCGGCCCAGCGAACTCTGGTCTAGTCCCCACCCCGAGCACTACTATTCATCACCCCCTGTCCTCTGTCTGCACTTGAACGGAACAGCCTGGGTGGACGACACCTACGTCCTCGCGCAGTCCTTTCACGCGACACAGCTACCCTGACCCCATGAAACGCCCCCTGCGGTTCCTCCTCGCCCTCCTCCCCTTCCTCCTCGTGTCGAGCGCCGCGAAGCCTCGCCGGGAGAACGCCGAGCGTGAGCGTTAAACCCCTGCGCTCGGTGCTCTACGTGCCGGGCGACAAGCCGCGCGCCGTCGAGAAGGCACGCACCCTGGGGGCGGACGCCGTGATCCTCGACCTGGAGGACGCCGTCGCCCCGGAGGCTAAGGACGCGGCGCGGGAGAACGTGCGGGCGGCGCTCGGCTGGCGCTGGCCCCGTCCTGTCCTCGTGCGGGTGAATGGGCTGGGCACTCCGTGGGAACACGCCGACCGCGAGATGGCCCTGACGGCGGGCGCGGCGGGCCTGGTCCTGCCCAAGGTGGAAGACGCCCGCACCGTGCGCGACCTGCACCTCGGCCTCCCCCTCTGGGCGATGATCGAGACGCCGCTCGGGGTCCTGCGCGCCCCCGAGATCGCCGCCGTGACCGGAGTGGCGGGATTGATCGTGGGCGCCAACGACCTCGCCCGCGCGCTGCGGACCCGTCCCCACCCCGACCGCCTGCCCCTCCTCCACGCCCTCTCGGCGGTGGTGCTGGCCGCCCGCGCCCACGGCAAGGTGCCCCTCGACGCCGTGTTCAACGATGTGCGCGACCCGGAAGGCTTCGCCCGCGAGTGCGCGCAGGGCCGGACCCTGGGGTTCGCGGGCAAGACGGTCATCCACCCGGACCAGATTGCTCCCGCGAACCTGGCCTTCGGGGTTACCGGGGCCGAGGCGGAGGAGGCCCGTGCCCTCCTCGCCGCGTGGGAGGAGGCGCGGCAGGAGGGCAAGAGCGTGACGACCTTTCGCGGCGCCTTGATCGAGCAGATGCACGTGGACGAGGCGCGGGAGAGGGTGGAGGCGTGGGAGGCGGGGCGGGGGTAGGGCACGGCCCGCCCCCGTCTCAGCTCGGGAGCCGCGCGGCGCGAGGGACACAACGCAGACGGCCCCCAGTCCCTCCTCCCTTTCCGTGCGTTCCGTTCCCGCCCGCCTTGTCACGCCTCCGGGAACGCGCCGCATTTCCCATGAGGGGGCGGTGGTACGCTCGGGGACGGTTATGGACGCTTACGACGTAGTGGTGATTGGCGGCGGCCCGGCGGGGTATGTGGCCGCGATTCGCGCCGCGCAACTCGGGCTGGGGACGGCCTGCGTGGACGCCTTCGAGCGCGGCGGCAAGGGGAGCCTGGGCGGCACCTGCCTGAACGTGGGATGCATTCCCAGCAAGGCGATGCTCGACTCCAGCGAACGGTTCGAGATGATCACCCACGAGGCCGGGGAACACGGCATTCAGGTGGACGGCGCGCGGGTGGACCTGGGCAAGATGCTGGGCCGCAAGGAAGCCGTCGTGGACAAGCTCACGGGCGGCGTGGCCTATCTCTTCCGCAAGAACAAGGTGACGAGCATTCACGGCCTGGGCCGCCTCGTCCGCCGCGAGGAGGACGGCTGGGTCGTGGACGCGGCCGGGACCGAGGTGAAAGCGAAGAACGTGATCGTGGCGACGGGCAGCAGCCCCCGCGAGTTGCCCCTGGCCCCCTTCGGCGGGCATGTGGTGGAGAACAGCGGCGCGCTCGCCTTCGAGCAGGTGCCCGGCAGACTCGGCGTCATCGGCGCGGGCGTGATCGGGGTGGAACTGGGCAGCGTGTGGCGCCGCCTGGGGGCCCAGGTCACCGTCCTCGAGGCCCTGCCCGGCTTCCTGATGGGCGCGGACGAGGCGATCAGCCGCGAGGCCCTCAAGCAGTTCCAGAAGCAGGGCCTGGAGTTCCACTTCGGGGTGTCGATCAAGGCGGTCGAGCAGGCTGAGGCGGGTGTGACCGTCACCTACGAGGAGAAGGGCCAGAGCGTCACCGCGAGCTTCGACAAGCTCATCGTCTCCATCGGCCGGGTGCCCCACACGGCGGGTCTGGGGGCCGAGGCCGCCGGGCTCGAACTCGACGAGCGCGGCTTCGTGAAGGTGGACGGGCACTACCGCACCAATCTACCGGGCGTCTACGCAGTCGGCGACGTGATCGGCGGCGCCATGCTCGCCCACAAGGCCGAGGAGGAGGGCGTGGCGGTTGCCGAGCTGCTGGCCGGACACGCCGGGCACGTCAACTACGACGTGATCCCCTGGGTGATCTACACCAGCCCCGAGATCGCCTGGGCGGGCCTGACCGAGAAGCAGGCGAAGGACAAGGGCTTCAACGTCAAGACGGGCCAGTTTCCCTTCAGCGCGAACGGCCGGGCGCTGGGGCATGGCGACCCGCGTGGCTTCGTGAAGGTTGTGGCGGACGCGGACACGGACAGGATTCTGGGCGTCCACATGATCGGCCCGAACGTCTCCGAACTCATCGGCGAGACAGTCACCCTGATGGAGTTCGGCGGCAGCGCGGAGGACCTCGCCCGCACCGTCCACGCCCACCCCACCCTCTCCGAGGTGGTCAAAGAGGCCGCGCTGGCGACGGACAAGCGGTCGCTGCACATGTAAACGGGAGGGGAACGGGGGGCAGGGAGGCTGGAGGGCTTTCCCGTCTCTCCCCTTATGGCCCCTCAGCCGTGATGGGCCGGGTCGTGCGCGAGCACCCGTCTCGTCGCCTCGGTGAGGATGGCCCGCACGTCCTCCAGCGTCTGGGCCTCTACGTACACGCGCACGACGGGTTCGGTGCCTGAGGCGCGGAACATGGCCGAGGCCCCGCCCGCTAGGAGCAGCTTCACCCCATCGGCGGTCTTGCGGCCCTCGACCGGGTGCCCCGCGACCTCCCGGTACTCCCGCGCCTCGGCGAGGAGCGCATCCTTATCGAACCCGGCGCTCAGATGCAGATCGTTCCGGTCGTAATGGTGCCGGAAGCCCACCTCAGCCTCGATCTCGGCGAAGAGGTCGTCGAGGCTCTTGCCCGTGGCAGCGACCGCCTCGACGAGGAGCAGGCTGTTCAGCAGGCCGTCCCGCTCGGGGATGTGCCCGCGCGAGGAGAACCCGCCCGACTCCTCGCCGCCCATCAGCACGGCCTTGCCCTCGTCCGCCTGCCCCTCCAGGAAGGCGTCGGTGATGTACTTGAAGCCCACCGGGGTCTCCAGCAGCTCCAGGCCCAGGCGGCCCGCGAGCAGTTCGATCACCCGGCTCCCCGAGACCGTCTTTACCACCCGCCCGCGCAGGCCGCGCCCGTGGAGGTGCCTCAGGAGCACCGCGAAGATCTGGTGGCTGTTGAAAAACCTGCCTCCCGCCGTCACCGCCCCCACCCGGTCGGCGTCCCCGTCGGTGACCACACCGAGGACCGTGCCCGTCTCCTCCCACAGCCGCGCCGTCAGCTCGCCAAGGTTCTGGGGGATGGGCTCGGGATTCACCCCGTGGAAGAGCGGGGTGGGTTCGCCGTGCAACTCGCGCAGGTCGAGGCTCAGGCCCGCATGGCGCGCGTAGCCGGTGAGCCAGCCGCACCCCGCGCCGCCCATCGGGTCGTGAATGACGGTGCCTCGGTACGCGCGCAGGGTGCCCAGGTCGAGCTGCCGGTCGAGCGCGGTGTAGTACGCCTCCCGGATGTCGAGGGGCTGGATGGTGCCCGGCGGGCCGCCCCACGCCTCGGGGTTCGCCAGCGCCCGCTCGACCTCGGCGACCACCTCGGGAGTTGCGCTGCCCCCGTAGGGCCCCTTGAGCTTGTAGCCGCTGTAGGCGGGCGGGTTGTGCGAGGCGGTGATCATGACTCCTCCCGCCGCCCGGTGGTGGACCACCGCGTAGGACAGGGCGGGGGTGGGCAGGTACTCGGCAGCCAGGAGGACGTTCAGGCCCTGCCCCGCCATCACCTCGGCGACCACTCGCGCGAACCCCGCCCCCTGGAAGCGGGTGTCGAAGCCCACGACCACGAGGGAACCGCCCCTCGCCCTCAGCGCCTGGGCGTGAGCGCGGGCGACCACCCGCACGTTCTGATAGGTGAAGTCCTCGGCGATGATGTCCCGCCAGCCGTCCGTTCCGAATTTGATGGGCATGGGTCAGCTTTCTCCGCTTTCGGACTCTAGCAAGCGCGGCCTCACTCGCCATTGACGAAATGGGGGGCCTCCGGTATGCTTCCGGGCGTGCTGAAAAGCACCCCTTGAGAGGGCGGCCGAGCGCGGAAAAAAGCGTGAAGCTGTGGGTGTGGCCCCATCGTCTAACGGTTAGGACACTACCCTTTCAAGGTAGCGATACGGGTTCGAATCCCGTTGGGGTCACCAGAAAAAGCCTCCGCCTCGGCGGGGGTTTTGCCTTTGGCGTCCTTCGGGGGCCCGCTATAGTGGCGCGCGTGATGCGCCCCGACGACGCCGCCGCGCCGCCGCGCTGGCTTCCGGTCTGGCTGGCCGCCCTGCCCGTGGTGTACGTGATCTCCCCGCTCGCGCTGCTGGCGCTGCCCGCCTTGCGGCGGCTTCCACGCGTCGTGTGGTGGGTGCTGGGTGTTTACACCCTGAGCCAGCAGCTCCCGGCGCTGTTCGCCCCCGAGCCCCTGCTGGCGAGCGTGCTGGCACTGGCCCGCACCGGGCTGATGTTCGGGCTCATTGCGGTGGGCGTCCTTCTGGCAGACACCGGGCGACTGCGGGCGATGGTGCCGGGTCTGCTCGCCGTGTACCTGACAGCGTTCGCCTTCACGGTCCTGGGGCACGCCGACCTGCTTGTGCAGCGGCTGGGGCACCCCTACATGACGCCCATCACCCTCGGTCTGGCGGGGACGCTGGGGGTGTGGCTCGCCCTGTTCGCGCCCGGGCGCCTGGGGTGGCGCCTGCCGCTGGGCGTGCTGGCACTCGGGGTGCTGCTGCTGTCGGGAAGCCGGGGCTCGCTCGCCGCCGCCCTCGTGGGGTGTGCGGCAGGGTTCGTGATCCGGCGGGGCCGACGGCTGGCCGTGGGCGTGCTGGCGGGCGTCGCCCTGCTCGGGGTGGCCTTTCTCCTCGGGCAGCGCCTGGAACTCGGCGCGATCACCCGCCTGGGCAGCGCGGACACGACCGGGCGGGACATCGTCTGGGAAAACACCCTGAGCGTGATCCGGAGCGAACCCTGGAGCGGGGTGGGCAGCTACCGCCTGGGCGGGCGCCTCGCCGCGCCGGGCGACGCCTGCGAGCTGTGGGCGGCAGCGGACGGGCAGGCGCCGGTCTGCCCCGCGTGGGTGAGGGGGCTCGGCAGCCCGTGGCTGATCGCCCACAACGTCACGCTGCAACAACTCGCTGAGACAGGCCCAGTGGGACTGCTGGGGCTGTTCGCGCTCCTCGGGGCGGTCGCGGGCGCGGCGCTGGCCCAGCGTGATCCCCTGGGGATGGCGGTGATCTCCGGTCTGCTGGTCGCCACCGTCAACGACAACACGCTGCTCGTGCCCAGCCCCTTTTTCGCCGAGGTGTTCTGGATTGCGGCGGGCAGCCAGCTCCTTTCCCTGCGGCGCCCCAGCGCGGGCACGGGGGCGCTGACCGCCGCACTCATGCTGGCGCTGTCGGCCCCACTGCTGGCGAGCGCACTCCCCACCCCGCCCGGTCCGCCACCCCAGATCGCCCTGCTCAACGCCCCCACCACGGTGAGGAGCCCACACGACTACATCACCTTCGTCCGCTTCGACCTGCCGCCGGGCCGTTACCGGGCGTCGCTGCACAGTTGCCTGGAAAGTTGCGCCCGCATCGCCAGCCTGCCCTTCACGGTGGACGCCGGGGGCGCCCCGGTGATCACGCTGTCCGGGTCCCTGCGCCCGGTGAGGCGGCAGGTCCTGGAGTTGCGCCTGCATCCCGGCACCTCCTCCCTGCGTCCACAGCCCCTGGGGACGCGCCGCTGGACCGTGGAGGTGCGGCCTTGAGACCGTGGCTGGGCCTCGCGTTCGTCCGGCCTCTCCCGGTCTCGTGCCCCTGGTCCGGGTAAGCCCATCTTGCGGCGGCCGGGGCGACTTCCCCGGGCCGCGCCCGCAGCCTGTGGCCCAGGCGCCCACTTCCCCCGGGAGGAGGCGGGGACCGCTTAACGCAGGCTCCCGAACTTGTTCTCAGGAATGAGCTGTTCGAGGTACTGCCGGATGGCTGCCCCGTCACCACGTTCGGCGTAGACACGCAGCCGACGTAGGTGCTGGCTCAGCGCATGAGGATTGACCTGGCCCAGCCGGGCGCTGAAGATCTCGCTGTGGGTGGTGGCCCCCACGCCCTCGCCCGTCGTGAGGAGTTCCTCGTACAGCTTCTCGCCGGGGCGGATGCCGCTGTACACCACGTCCACATGCTGCGCCCCGCTCAGGCGGATGAGGTCATGGGCGAGGTCGGCGATCCGCACCGGGTCGCCCATGTTCAGCACGTACACCTTGCCGTTCTCGGCCAGCCCCCCCGCCTGAAGGACCAGCCGGGCCGCCTCGGGGATCGTCATGAAGTAGCGCACCATCTCCGGGTGGGTGACCGTGATCGGGCCGCCAGCGCGAATCTGTGCCATGAAGGTGGGCACCACGCTGCCCCGGCTGCCCAGCACGTTCCCAAAACGCACCGACACGAACGCCTGCGTTTCGCGCGCCCGGGCCGCCCCGGCCGACACGACCATCTCCGCGACGCGCTTGGACGCGCCCATGACCGAAGTCGGGTTCACCGCCTTGTCGGTCGAGATATTCACGAGCCGGGTCGCCCCGTACTCCAGGCACAGCTCGACCACGTTCTGGGTGCCGATCACGTTGTTGAGGATCGCCTCGGAGGGGGCTTCCTCCATCAGGGGCACGTGCTTGTGCGCCGCCGCGTGAAACACCACCTCGGGCCGGTAACGTTCGAACACCCCCCGCAGCCGGGCCTCGTCGCGCACGTCGCCGATCAGCCCAATCTGCTTGATGTCCGGCCAGTCGCGCACGAGTTCCTGCTGGATGCTGAAGACGCTGTTCTCACCGCGACCGAAGAGGAGCACCGTGCCCGGCGCGAAGGGCATGATCTGCCGCACGATCTCCGAACCGATGCTGCCCCCCGCCCCCGTGACAAGTACCACCCGGCCGCGCAGGTACCCCGCAATCTCCCCCGTGTGCAGGTGAACCGGCGGGCGGCGCAGCAGATCCTCCAAGTTCACGTCCCGAATCTGGGTGATGCTCACGTTGCCCGACAGAATCTCGAACACTCCTGGGATGATGCGGTAGCGCAGTCCGGTCTGGCGGGCCAGGTCCACGACCCGGCGCACGAAGTCGCCCCCCGCCGACGGGACGGCCATCAGGATCTCCTGCGCGTCCTCGCGCCCCGCGACCGTGACGAGGTCCTCCACCCGGCCGAAGACGGGCAGCCCCACCAGCCGCCGCCGCAGCTTACCGGGCTCGTCGTCGAGAAAGCCGATGGGATCGAGCCCCGCCTCCGGGTGGCGCTGCATCTCGCGCGCGATCAGGGTCCCCGCCTCCCCCGCCCCCACGATCAGGACCCGGCGCCGGGTGGGCGTGCCGCGTAGTTGCCTGCGCTCATGGGCAAGGCGCCCCGAGATGCGGGCGCCGCCCATCAGGAGAAAGCCCAGCAGACCCGCCATCACCGGCACGCTGCGCGGAAGGTTCAACCACGTCTGCAACACGAAGCCCAGCGCGAACACCACCAGCGTGGCGAAGGCGACCGCCCGCGCGAGCATCTGGAGGTCGATCACCCCCGCCCGGCGCCACGTTTGACGGTGCAGACCGTAGCGGGCCTCCAGCACCGCCATCACGAGCAGCGTCAGCAGCAGATAGCTCCAGACGCTCAGCGGAATCCCGCGTGCGATGAGCTGCGGCTGGCGGAAGGCGTAGGCGAGCAGCGCCGCCCCACCCCACAGGGTCAGGTCGAGGAGAAATTTCAGCCGAGCATTCGCGGTCATCATCAAAGCAGGTCCCCAGGCATCTCAAGGCGGCGTGGCTCACGCGCGGACGCGCTCATGTCTATCATGTCCGCACGGCTCACGGCGATCTAGTAGGCCCCACGCCCGCGCAGCACGCCCCGCACCGTGTAGACGAGCACGAGCACGTCGGTGACCGGTCCGACGTGCCGGAGGTAGGTGTGGTCGCGGAGCACCTTCTCCTCGTCGGGCAGGTCGTCCCGGCCCGTGACCTGCGCCAGGCCCGTGATTCCGGGGCGCAGTTGCGCCACCCCGGTCGCCTCCCGGCCCTGCAGCACGACCTCCTGGGTCAGGAGCGCGGGACGCGGCCCCACCAGGCTCATCTCCCCGCGCAGCACGTTCAGAAGCTGGGGTAGCTCGTCGAGGCTGGTGCGGCGCAACCAGGGACCCAGCCGGGTATAGGGGCTCAGCCCCAGGCGCCGCATCTCCTCGGTGGAGAGGTGGGGCGTGCCGCGCCGCATCGTCCGGAACTTGAGAATGGTGAAAGGCCGGTGCCAGCGTCCTGCCCGGGACTGCCGGAAGAGCACCGGGCCGGGGTCGTCCACGAAGATCGCCACGGCCACGAGAACGAACACGGGCCACAGCAGCGCGAGCCCCAGTCCCGCGAGCAAACGGTCGAACGCGAGCTTCAGGGGCTCGTACGCGGCGGCACGGCGGCTCACCCCCCCGGGCCTCCCGGAACTCGGGCTCACAGCTGCCCCACCTGCCGCAGCCGTGCCGCCTCCTGCTCGATTCCCAGCGCGAAGGGACGTGGCGCGTACCCCAGCTCCCGACGAGCGAGGCCGATCTCGAAGGCCTTGTCCTCCTGCAAGCGGACGACCTGTTCATGCCGCACGGGAAAGCGCGGCACCCGTTGGAACACCCCCACCAGGGCGGCGACCGGACGCACCGGCACGAACAGCAGCACGCCCCGACATCCGACGGCACGAAAGGCCTCATCCACGATCCGGCGGTAGGGCAGCGCCTCGGGACCCGCCAGGTTGAACTCCCCACGCGCGTCCCGCACGACCGCCTGCGCGATGCCCTCGGCGAGGTCCTCCACGTGGACCGGCTGCATCAGCGCCCGTCCCGCCCCGAAGACCGGGTAGACCGGCACCCGGGCGATCAGACGCAGGAGCCGATGCATGTTGTGGTCGCGCTCGTTGCCGTAGATCATGCTGGGCCGCAGGATCGTGACCTCCACCGGGCTGCGCCGCATCTCCTCCTCGATCTCGCGGTACAGCGCCGAGTACGAGTGGTGCCGCGAGAAAACCCCCGTCGTCGTTACGCAGAAGGCCCGGGTGACCCCCACTCCCGCCAGGGCGGGCAGCATTCGCCGCGCATGCCGGAGATTGGCCGTCTCCAGCAACACGTCGCCGGGTCGCACCACGCCCCGGTAGGTCGCCGGGTCGTCGAGGTCGCAGACGTGCCACGGCACCCCGAGTTCATCCAGCGCCGCCGTATCGGTGGTGGGCCGCACCAGGGCGAGCACGGGCCGCCGGGGTTGCAACGCCCGCAGCCGCCGCAGGGTGAAGAGGCCGGTGTTCCCGGTCGCGCCCGTCATCAGGAGACGTGGCAGCCCGTTCATCCTCTCCCCCGTCGCCCGAATATTCCCACCACACGCGCGGTCAACTCGGTCAGCACGAGCACTGCGCCCGTCCCCAGAGCCAGCCTGCGGGTCCGGGCGGCCCGCTCCCGGCTCTGGGCCCACAACCGCCGATACAACATGTCCCACTCCTTCCAGAGGCGTTCTTGCGCGAAATCGTGCGCCACCCACGCCTGGGATTCCTCCCCCAGGCGCCGCCGCAGCCCGGGGTCTTCCGCCAGACGCACCATCGCCCGGCTCAGGGCGTCTACGTCCCCCACCGGGACCCGCAGGCCCGTCTCGCCCTCGCGCACGGCGTCGCGCGCCCCGGTCGCGTCGGTCGTGATCAGGGGCAGCCCCGCCGAGGCGGCCTCCAGCGCCACCGTGGGAAAACCCTCCCGGTAGGTGGGCAGCACGAGCACGTCCATCAGAGCGTAGTACGGCGCCACGTCGGTGACGTACCCCGCGTGCAGGATGCCCGCCTCCCCGGCGAGCCGGGCCCGCGTCCCCGCGTCCACCGGGTCGCCCGCCTCGAAGTCTCCCACGAGCAGCAGCGTGGCGTCCGGGTACGTCTCCCGCACCCCCAGGAAGGCGGCCACCAGCTCGCGGATGCCCTTGTCCCGGGTGAACCTCCCCACGAAGCCGAACACCACTCCGCCCGGGTTCAGGCCCAGACGTACGCGCGCACGCTCGACCTCCGCCGGGTCCGCAACCACGGGCCGAATGCCGTTCACGCTGCCGTGGTGGAGGGTGACGATCTTCCCGGGCGAGGTCAGCCCCAGTTCCAGCGCCCGCGCACGCAGGCTGGGGCTCACCGCCACGACGCGGTGGGCGCAGCGCATGGTCACCCACTCGCAGAGCCGAAGCACCTGCCGCTTGCGGCCCGTGACCGTCTCCAGCCGCAGCCCGTGGAGGGTGTACACCCGGACCGGGACCCGCCGTGCCCACGACACCAGCCCGCCCACCAGCCCCGTCTTTGGATTGCCGAAATTTACGATCTGGGGCCGCACCCGGCGCATGATCCGGTGGAGGTGCCACATGGACACGAGGTCGCGCGCCGGGTCGATCTCGCGGCTGACGTCCAAGGGATAGACGGCCACCCCCTCCCGGCGCCCCACCTCCGCGAGTTCCCCGCCCTCTCCCCGGGTCGAGACGAAGGACGTGTCGTAGCCCGCCGCCTGCATATGGGCGAGCTGGCCCCTGAGGTACCACAGGGCGCTGTGGGGAATCGTCAGGAGGTACATCAACCTCAGCCCCACGCGGGCCGCTCCTCCCGCCGGGCCACGCCCTGCCCGCCCGCCCGGAAGCGCTCCTCCCAGGCCAGGGCGTCGCGGATGCCCTCCTCCAGGCTGCGCTCGGGGCGCCAGCCCAGGCGCGACTCCGCCTGTCCCGTGTCCGCGTACGCGCCCGCCGTGTCGCCGGGCCGCCGCCCGCCCACCCGCACCGTGAGCGGCAGGCCCGTCACCGCCATGAAGGCGTCCACGAACTCACGCACTGTGACGCCCGACCCGGACCCCACGTTGACCACCGTGCAGCCCGGCCCCGCGCCGTTCACGTAGTTGAGCGCCGAGAGGTGCGCCCGGGCGAGGTCCCACACATGGACATAGTCACGCACCGGGGTGCCGTCGCGCGTCGGGTAGTCGTCCCCGTTGATCACGAACTCGCCGCCACCCACCGCCGCCAGCCCCGTGAGCTTCCCCAGGATGTGCGACGGGTCGGGCTTGTAGGGTCCCGAGCGCAGGGCCGGGTCGGCCCCCACCGGGTTGAAGTACCGCAGCGCCACCGCCGACGCCCCGAACTGGGCGCACAGGTCGCTCAGCACCCCCTCGAACATCAGCTTCGAGCGGGCGTAGGGGCTCAGAGGCTCGGTGGGCGCGTCCTCGGGCAACCCTCGTGAGCCGTCTCCCCCCCGGTACACCGCCGCCGTCGAGCTGAAGATCACCCGCCGCACCCCCCGCCGCAGCACCTCCTCCAGTAGCGCCGCCCCCTTGCAGAGGTTCTCCCGGTAATAGAGGGACGGCAGCCGCGTGGACTCCTCCACGTCGATGCGTGCCGCAAAATGCATCAGAGTCGAGATGTCGGGGTGCTCGGCGAAGATGCGGTCGAGCATCCCCACGTCTGCGATGTCCCCCATGTAGAGGGAGTGACCCGCCGCGAACTCCGCCCGCCCCTGCACAAGCGAGTCGAGGACCACCGGCACGGCGCCCGCCTCTGCCAGCGCCGAGACCACCGTGCTGCCAATGTAGCCCGCACCGCCCGTGACGAGCACCTTCATCCGTCCCCGCCCCCATCGTGTAATGCCTGTTTTAGATCGGCCACGGCGGTCAGGAGTTCACCCGGAGGAACCTTTTCGGCTCTCTTTCTCATCAAGTCCTCCTGACTGCCAATCTGTGACGCCACCCTAAAGACAGCCTGCTTCAAACCAGATTCCAGAATATACCTGCCAGCCCCAACAATGTCGCCGGATCTAAGACCGTAATTGAAAAGCACACGCCGCTTTCCTACGGACGTATAATGGTATTTCTCCTTGTAAGGCAGCCCGAGTTCGCGGTAGTATAGAAGAGGTTCTGTTAGATTTACAAACACAGATCTCTCAAAGGTCCTCAACCAAAGTTCATAATCTTCTATCCTTGGCGATTTTAAATCATACTTGTTGTTTTTAAACCAAGCCGCTTTGCCCATAACAGAGGGGTGTATCATGGGACTGGTGCTTAGAAAGTCGTTCTTCTTCAACAAAGTCTTCGCTCTTCTAACACCATAGATATTATTATCTATATCTATTAGGTAAGCGCTGCTTCCAACAGCGTCCACGCTTCTGTTATTTCTCATGTATCCAAGCTGGCGCTCTATTCTCAGCGGATGCATAATGTCATCCGCATCCATTCTTACAAGATAATCACAATCTACCATTTCAATTACCTCATTTAGCCTAAACGCCAAGCCTTTATTCAAACCGTCTGAAATAATTTTAAATCTTTTGTCAGCCAATTTCTCGACCATTTCAAGGCTGTTGTCAGAAGAACCATCATCCAATACGACACATTGCCATTCCTTGTAAGTTTGATTCTTAATTGATCTTATCGCATGCTGCAGATACTTCTGTGCGTTAAACACGGGTACAGCGATTATCACGCTCATATAATCAGCCCTCCAACAAAAAGGGGCTACTCATTGTAGACCTCTGTAATTTGGGATACCCAAGCTTGGGTAGACCACTCCTCTTTTACATAGCTTCTCGCGCTGATACCCAGCTCCGCATGCTTCTCCGCATCCACGGTATCGAGAAGGCTGGCTAAATCATCAATGTCGAAGGGTTCGTATAACATGCCGTTAACATTATGGTCTATCATTTCAGCCAGCCCGCCGATACGAGAAGCTATAACAATCTTACCCATAGCCATTCCTTCCAGGGCAGCGATGGATGTCGCCTCGACGACACCATGAGCAGGTACGGACGGAACCAGTACTACATCGGCCTCCTGCATCAATGAAATGACCTCACTTCGAGGGAGACCCCCAAGAAATGTCACGCGGTCCTTGACGCCCAGTTCTTCTACTCTCTTCTCCAACGCATGCCGCAAAGGACCATCGCCCACAATCCAGAAACCTACGTCAGCTTCTGTGCGGGCCAACGCTTCTATTGCAACCTGAACACCATTCTTCTCGACGAGACGGCGGGCCAAAACAACGTTCTTGCTTCTTTTTATTAAAGTTCCCACAAGCTCTTGAGTCCGCTGTCTGCCCGCTACGGCGACCTTGTATAGCTCTTCTATGTCCACAGTGTTACGAATAATGCGTATTTTGTGCTTCTTTGCACCGAAATCCTCTATAGCTATATTGGCTTGTCCTTCATCAACAGCGATTAAGCGGTATGCTCGTTCATAAACCTGCTTCTCCATTTGGGATGCGTATTCGCTGAGCGCGTCGTCGTTGAAGTCCATTAGAATTTCTCTTGAGGCCGGCCCATGGATAGTATGAACGATTTTGACATCGGGTTTGACAGAAAACAAGGCATACGCAGTCCAGACATCATGGGTGTGAAATACATCCGAGGGGCAGATGTCGAGCTTAGCAAACCAGCTCTTCACCTGCCTCTGCTTCTCTATAATCATGATACGCCTTGCCCTGTTGATGTTCCCCATACTTGACAGAGCAAGCACTATCATCTTGAGCAGGGAGGGTCTGGTTGGATGTACGAGTGCTACATTCCTTTTCACAGATTTAAGGGCAGATGCGAGCGTTTCAACGTGAGAGGAGACGCCGCCCTGCCCCATTCCATAAGTGATAATGTAGACAGAACCAACCTCATCGTTAGACCGCCATTTTATTACCTTCATCCCTTTCCTACCATCCTTTTGGTGCTCCAAACTATGAGCACGGATGCAACTACCAATAAAATCAACTGAGAGGCAAGATAGGAAACTACCGCGCCATATTCTTTCATTGAGGGGATAAGGATGAGATTTAATGTAACGTTAGCAGCAACACCACCAAATGTAATAATCATTCTCAGTTTTTGGAAACCCATTGCCGTCAAGGCGTCCAGAATAGGCCAATACACCCCTTGAAGAACCACGGCCAAGGCAATCAGCTTAAGCAAATGGGTGCTGCTCGCATATTCCTCGCCAAACAGATTGGGCAACAAAGGAGCAAGTACCTGGAGGGTAAGAACACAAAGAACTGAGTACACCAGGGCGGTCAGGATAATCTTCAGCAAGTACCTTGATAGAGCACCAACTTCGTTGGAGTCCATTAGCCTGAACATCTTCGGGAAAGTCACATTTAACAGAGCGTTAATGGGCATGTAAGAAACCTGGATCAGCCTGACAGCCATCGAATACCTGCCAACAGCGGGGGCACCAGCCAAATTTAACAATATAGTCTTGTCCAACTCACTATAAGCACTCTGGGCCATACCACCGAAAGCGAAGGTCCAGCCCTCCCGGAGCCTTTCCACAATGGCATTCCAGCTACCACCCGCGCCGATCCTAATCCTCTCAGCTCGCGTGGTGAAAAGAAAAAATAGAAAACCGACCACTCCGTAGATGGAGGCGTACATCAGGAACCATGCATCCACCTTACCGCTTCCTATCAATTTGACCGAGAAGGCTCCTATCAACAGGGCTAAGCTCAGCCCCATATCGAAAACAGCATTCCGACTAAATTTAGAAAGGGAGGCATTTACAGCTTGGGCTACATACATAAACCGCATTCCAACAAAGACGCCCAACCCCAACAGGATCGTCAATATTAGATTCAACTCTTTGAGCGCCAAATAGGAAGCTGCAGTTAACACCAATATGGCCACCGGAAGGAGCACGGAGGTGGTCTTGAGGGTTGTACCGAGGGAGGTGGCAAGTAGATGAGGGGTTTTGGAGTCGCGCACCGTTATCGCGTAGGCGCCCATTTCGACAAATGGAGCAAGCACCAGGGTAAGGGCTAGGGCGGCGGAGAAAGTTCCGAAGCCGGAAGGCCCTAACTCTGAGGCTATCAGGATGAACGAGAAGGTCTGCAACACGAACCTTCCCAGAAGGCCAGTAAAACTCCACACAAAACTCTGGGGTAATCTTTTAAGTGCTTTGGAAAACACAGTCGAAGGCGCCTCTCAAGGAAGGGGGCAAGGTCTGCAAGTCGCTATAGGATGAGGGCACGGGTTCGGAGCTCAGATTCCGGCTCCACGATGTCTTCCTCCAAGATATGCCACGTATATACCGTGCAGCAATGCACCTTTTCATAGCGCGAAGGCTCCCGAGCCGTCCGACGGCTGTCGTCGCGGTTGGGGCAGAGATGTCAGTTCCTCCCCCATGGCCCGCCCTCAGGTCGTCGGCCATTGTACAGCAGCCACCAAACCCACCAACCTTGCCTCCCAGCCTAGCCCGAGCAGGCTGGAGGTGGAGGGGACCGGGTGGCCGGGTTAGCTGAAGGAACTTGAGAGCTAGCTGGGGCTCGTGGGCTTGAGCGATACTCAGGGGGTGTCTCCCCTCCCCTGGAAGTCCGTCTTCTGTGTCGTGATCCCCGCAGGCGTAGCTGCAGCAAGCGTAACGGCCTTGGGAGTCAGAGAACCGGAACAGCCATTACTCACAATGACACCACCGAAATTGACCTGTACCAACCCGCCAACTTTCCGAGTTGGGTATCAGCAGTACCCTAACGGCGTCCAACTTACCGAACACGGCTTTGACTTCCAAAGCCTCTCGTGGGTGGAAGCCGACCTCTGCTCCCCTGGTACACTGAACATCACGGCCGTGGGTCAAATTGCTGCGGCTGAAGCTCCTGCGCTGACGGTGTCGCTTAATTCTCAAATAGTCAGCGTGGAGGCGTTTTCGAGCGAAAGGACAGCGTCAATACACCTACCCACTGGCCGTTTAAGGCTGACTTACTTTAACGATTACTACTCGGCTGTCGTCCGCCGAGCTTTCTTAAACAGAATAAAATTTTCCACTCCTTATTGTAAAACCTTCGACATCAGAGGTCCAAGTGACGCTTGGTATCCAACCGAGCGGACGATTGTACTTAATTCACCAACTCCTATCATCCTTCTACCCTGCTCTGCTGGCCGCTTATTCTTCAATTTAACTGGACAAAAGGTTGTAGGCGAGTTCGCCAAAATTAACATCATTCAAGAGGGCAATAGTATTTTTAATAGCTTCACAGGTGAATCCGTAAAAAGTGTGAGCATAGATGTGAGTGGAGCGGCGTTGATTGTCCAAATGTCCAACCCCTTCGGCGAAGTCCTTGCCGACCGTAATCTAACGGTAAAGCACTGGAACTTCAAGCCCGACGGAGCAAACTACTAATGCGCAGTGAGGAACCGAGGAACACGATGAAGTCAAAAAGAGCAGCGTGGAATATTATAAATATTATTCTTTCAACTTCATTTATGCTTGCTTTTATACCTCTTATATGGTGGGCAGCTCCTAAATCAGTTGGTGATTACGCCGATCTTGTAAGTTATAATTGGATATACACTCTTGCATACACACGCCGGCTGGATGTAATGATAGGTTTTGGAACTTTTGAACCTGGATTCACATATTTTTTGTGGCTGTTCTCAAAGAGCGGGATTCCGTTTTTGACTTTTGTGTTCCTAATAAAAACCGTTTTCATGACATCAGTATTTGTGTTTATAAGAAACGTTTTTCCTTCTTTTGGTCCTTTTAACATATTATTTTCGATCATTCTTCTATTGTATGCACCGTTCGTCAGCATGACCAACAATGTAGTACGTCAAGGTGCTGCAATGTCTTTTGTTTTTTTCTTTCTTGCCTTCAGTATGTCAAAAAAATGGCAGGGGATGGGATCAAAAGCAAAAATTTTACTATCTGTGGTGGTGTTTGGTATAGCAAGCTTATTTCACTCCTCTGTACTCATCCTGATGCCCACTTGGCTACTTAGTCGTGTTATAACAATTCGCACCGCCTTGACAATATGGTTTATTATAGCTCCTTTATACGTGGTCAATTTCATCGGATTATCTTCCGTAATAGCATACATATTTAGGCCGCTGACAAGTTTGAATAGGAGTGTGAATTTGAGTTACACCAATTATGAATTAGGTTTTAAACCGGCCTTTCTACTTGCGAGCTTGATGCCAGTAATAGCATATTTGCTTATTAAGCTACTAAAGGTAACGCCTGATCGTAAATACAATAACTTATTTAACTTTTATTTGATATTAAACGGCTTTGGGATGTTGATGTCATACCTACCCTATCATGATAGAATATTCCTGTACAGTTGGTCTTTTATCCCCTTTCTCCTAGTGGGTAGCATGCAACTAACCTTGAAACAAATACGCTTCCACTGGAATAACCCCAGCAAAATAAACCATCATACGTAAGTAAGCGGAGAGCTAATCTGTTCTGGTTGGCCCCCCTAAGGTTGGAAATTAAGCCCATCGCCACGGCGCATTGTCTCTAGGCAGGAGTTATCAAGCCTTCGGCTCCTATCCGTGTCTGCCTCTTAAACCTTCATCCCTTCCTTGCGCGGCGCGTAGGAGTACGAGTACCCGTAGCTCGACTCCTCACGCGCGTCCGACTTGTTGATCACGAAGCCGAGGAGGTTGAGCCCCGACCGCTCGGCCCGTCGGATCGCACTCCGGACGGCCTGGATATTGGTGCGCCCGTACTCGGTGACCATCAGGACGGCGTCGGCATGAACTCCCAGCACCAGCCCGTCGGCAAGGGCCAGCAGTGGGGCGCTGTCGAGCAGGACGATGTCGTACCCCGGCCGCCACAGGTCGAGCGCCCGGCGGATGTCGGCCTGATTGAAGACCGAGAGGCTGTCGTGCAGGCCCGGCCCGGCGGGTAGCATGTCCACGTTCGGCTCCACCCGCAGAACTTGCACGTTCTCGGGTTGCAGCAGGGCCTCGCGGGTCGTGCGGACGCCGCCCGCGCCCACAAGTTGCTGCCAGTCGCCCCCCTGGTCGAACTTCTGCCACACGGCCGCCTGGGTGCCCCGGCGCAGGTCCGCGTCGATGATCAGGACCCGCTGGCCGCTGGAGGCGAACCCGTCGGCCAGGGTGGCAGTCAGGCTGCTCTTGCCCTCGCCGGGAGCAGTGCTCGTCATCATCACGACGGGGTGGGGGCGGTTGTGCAGGGTAGTCATCAGGTTTACGCGCAGGAAGCCGATAGCCTCGTACAAGCCTGCCTGGCGAGCAGCGCGCACGATGCCGTTGAAGACGATGTCCCTCTTGCGCAGGCGAGGAACGACGGCCAGGGTCGGCACGTTGAGGGCCAGTAAGTCGTCCTCGGTGCGGACGGTGCGGTCGAGCACGGTGAGCAGCGCCACCACCCCGGCGGCGAGAAGCAGCCCCAACAGGCCCGCGAGCACCGCGTTGCGCAGCGGCTTGGGCGACACTGGCCGGGCCGGTTCGACGGCCGCCGACAGCAGGCTCAGGACTCCGGTCGCCGAGTTCTCCAGGATGCTGACCTGCGCGAGGTTGTCCTGGATGGTGGCGCGACGGCTGATCAGCGTCTGCCGCTCGACCGGCGTCTGGTCCCCAGTTCGGAGCTGCTGCTCGATGCGCAGAAGTTGCGCCTGGAATCCGGCCTGGGCGCGGCGCACCGTTTGCAGCGCGCGGTCCGTGTCCCAGGTGCGCAGGGCATCCACCGTCAGGTTGGCGAGCGTCTGCGCCGCCGGGGCCGTTCTGGCACGGGCCCGCACCGTGTAGATACCGCTTCCCCCCGGGTCCAGACGAGCCGTCAGGGTAATCGTGCGCAACCTCTGTTCACTCAACTCACGGCTGAGCCTGCCCACCAGGCGCTCGCGCTCCTCTGCCGGGATGGCGCGGCTTTCGCGCACCGCCGTGATCAGGGGACCAATCACGAGCGGACTTTGCAGGGCCTGGTTCACGGCACCTTCGGGCAGGGGCGGGGCCTTGACCACCGCGCTCCCGAAGGGGCCCTCCTGCCCCTGATTGTTCGCCGCGATCAGGCTGGCGCTGGCCTCGTAGACAGGAGGCTGGAAGCGCGACCACAGGAAGGCGGCGAGGGCCAGCACGGCGGCGGTTCCCAGAATCCACCCCAGGCGGCGCCTGAGCCCCCGCCACAGGACGCTCAGGTCGAGTTCCTGTTCCGGACGGTTGGTCACGGCCTCTCCCCTCTCTGGCCGCCAGACCCCGGCAAGTGCTGGTGCCCCGTGGTCATGCGAAGCGCTCCAGTTCCGGGTGCGCCTTGAGCTGCTGCACGACCTTTTTAATGTCCTGGGTGCGGTCCTTGCGCACGACCAGCGTGACCTCGGCGGTGCGCACGACCACCACGTCCTCCAGCCCGATGGTGGCGATCAGGTCGTCCCCCTGGGTGGTGTAGAGGATGGCGCCGCCCGTGTCCAGGCCCACGTGACGCCCGACCGCCACGTTCGCGTCCTCGGTTTTCAGCAGCCTCTCCAGCGCGTTCCAGTCGCCCAGGTCATCCCAGCCGAACTCGGCGGGAATCACGGCGACCTGATCCGACTTCTCCAGAATGGCGTAGTCGATGCTGATCTTCTCTATGGTCGGGAAGACGGCGCGCACCCCCGCGAGCGAGCGACCCTGGCCCACCGCCTCCCTAAGGCGCGCGAACATATCGGGCTGGTGCTGCTCGAAGGCGGCGAGGATTGAGCCCACTCGCCAGATGAACATGCCGCTGTTCCAAGTGTAGCGGCCGTCGGCGAGAAACGCCTGGGCCGTCTCCGCGTCGGGCTTCTCGGTGAAACGGCTCACCGCGTAGGCGGGCAGCTCGCCCCCCAGCAATTCCTCGCCCGCTTGGATGTAGCCGTAGCCCGTGGCGGGGTAGGTGGGGGTGATGCCGATAGTGACGAGCCGCCCGGTCGTGTCGGCGACCTCGATGGCCCGGCCCATCACCCGGTCGAAGGCCCCGGCGTCGGTGACGCGGTGGTCGGCGGGAAAGACTCCCATCACCGCGTCGGGTTGTTCCTGCGCCAGCCGTAGCGCGGCGTAGAGCACGGCGGGGGCAGTGTCCCGCGCCACCGGCTCCACGAGCAGGTTCTCGATGGGCATCTCGGGCAGATGTTCGAGCACCTGGGTGCGGTAGTCGCCGCCCGTCACGACCATCACGCTCTCGGGCTGGCCGCTCACCCGGCACAGGCGGTCGCTCGTCGCCTGAAGCAGGCTGCGCCCCGTCTCGTCCAGAGCCAGGAACTGTTTGGGACGGTTGCGGCGCGAGAGGGGCCAGAACCGTTCGCCGCTGCCGCCCGCCAGAATCACCGGGACGAACGTCGTCATGCCCGGACACCCCACGAGCGGGCAGAGGAAGTCTCGACATCTCGCGTCGGCCCGCGACCCGCACGTTGCGCCGCCAGACCTGATCTAGGATTTCTCATCGCGTCTCCTGAAGAAGCGGCCCCACTAGAGCCATCACCTGAACGTTATAGCAAGAGTCGTAACCCTTGGGAAATGCCGAGAAGTGACGTCCTCATCGGCACTCATGTTCCGGTCAGCTTGGAGCGGAGGTGACCCCTCCCTCTTGTCGGTACGGCGAGGAGGGGCGGCGTCAGGCGGAACAGGCTGGCCGGGCGTGGCGCCGTTTCCCTGACCGGATGGGAACGGCTCTTAGCAAAGGGTGAACCTTCGGGGGTATCCTTTCCCTCACGACCCGCCGGGGGGGCAAGGGCCTACACTGAGGATCATATGAAGGCGATCATCCCCGCTGCGGGTCTGGGAACCCGTCTCCGTCCCCTGACCTTTACCCGCCCCAAACCCGTGCTGCGCGTCGCGGGCCAGCCCATCATCCGCCACGCCATTCGCACTCTAGCGGAGGCGGGGATCACCGAGATCGGGGTGATCGTCTCGGAGGTGACCCGCGAGGAGATCGGGGACGCCCTGCGCAAGGTGCAGGGGGTGGAGGTCACCCTGATCGACCAGCACCAGCAGCTCGGCCTGGGCCACGCCGTCAAGATGGCGCGCGAGTGGGTGGGCCAGGACGATTTTTGCGTGTACCTGGGCGACAACCTCTTCGAGTTCGGCGCCCGGCCCTTCGTGGACCGCTTTCGCCGGGAGCGGCCCACCGCCCTGATCGCCCTGGTGGAGGTGCCCGACCCCACCGCGTTCGGGGTGGCGCAGCTCGACGGCGAGCGGATCACCCGCCTGGTGGAAAAGCCCAAGAACCCGCCGAGCAACCTCGCGGTGGCGGGGCTGTACTGCTTCACCCCCGAGGTCTTCGAGGTCCTCGAAACCTTGCCTCCCTCGGCGCGCGGCGAGTACGAGATCACGGACGCGATCCAGGGCCTGATCGACCGGGGCCGTCTGGTGCTGGGGCAGCGGGTGGAGGGCTGGTGGAAGGACACGGGCCGACCGCTGGACCTCCTCGACGCCAACCGACTGCTGCTCGAACGAATCGAACTCGACGTGCAGGGCACCGTCACCGACTCGCGCCTGACGGGCCGGGTGGTCATCCCCGCCTCGGCGCGGGTGACGCGCAGCAAGATCGTCGGGCCGGTGCTGCTGGGTGAGGGCGTGGTCGTCGAGGACGCCTACATCGGCCCCTTCACGAGCATCGGGCGCGACAGCGTGATCCGCCAAGCCGAGGTCGAGCACAGCGTCATCGACGCCGAGGCGCGCATCGAGTGCCTGAACACCCGGCTGCAAGACTGCCTGATCGGTGTGCGGGCCCAGGTGCGCGGCGGGCGCAAGGTGCCCAGCACCCACAAGCTCACCCTCTCGGACGCCAGCGTGGTCGAACTGGCGTAAAGGCGTCGGGCGGTTGGCGGAGGGCCTCGTCGCACCAAACGACGACGGGGCCTGCGACCACCTGCCGGGGAGGAAGCTGCCCCCCGTCCCCTGACCGCAACGGGCGGGAGCGTGGTGGACGTATCCGCGCTGCCAGGGAGGACAGTGCTCTACGCCTACCCGCGCACGGGGCGCCCGGATAAGCCTCTACCGACCGACTGGAACCTGATTCCCGGCGCGCGGGGCTGTACGCTCCAGTCCTGTGCCTTGGGCGACCACCAAGCGGAGTTGCGGACGTGAGGGGCCCGCGTCTTCGGGCTGAGCACCCAGGACCCCGAGGATCAGCGGGAGGCGGCGGCGCGGCTACACCTCCCCTCCCCCTGCTGTCGGATGCGCGGTTGAGCTTCGCCTGGACCCTCGGGCTCCCCACCTTCGAGGCGGACGGGATGACCCTGCTGCGCCGGGTGACACTGATCCTGCGGGATGGGGTGGTCGAGCACGTCTTCTACCCGGTCTTCCCACCCGACCGAAACGCGGCGGACGTGCTCGCCCGGTTGTCGGCGCACCCCGTTTAAAACGCGGCCGGACCGTGTGCGGGGCCCGGTGATGTCCGCGCGGCGGGCCTATCATGGAGGGATGACCGACACGCCCCATATTCACCTGGGTTCGCTGCTGCGGACGTCCTCGGACGCGCACGCGGCGGGGAACCTCGATCACCTCAGCTACGAGCAGGGCGGCGAAACCCAGACCCTGCGCTTTGTGCGGCCGGCGCCCTACCGGATTGACGTCAATCCCCTTGGCGGAAACGAGATGTACCTTCAGGGCTCCTTCGCCCCCACCATCATGATGGAGTGCGCCCGCTGCCTGCGCGACGTGGAGGTGCCCCTCGACCTGCGGCTGGGCACCCTGCTGCGCTACGAGCCCTCGGCGGACGCGCCGTACCTGGAGGAGGCCGAGACGGGTGAGGAGGTGCTCGTCTTCGGTGACCCCGACCTCGACCTGAGCGCCTACCTGGCCGAGACGGCCCTGCTGCAAGCCCCCCTCACCGTGCTTCACGCCCCCGACTGCAAGGGCCTGTGCCAGGTCTGCGGCCACGACCTCAACGAGGGTCCCTGCGAGCATATGGCCCAGGTGCCCGTCGAGGAGATCGACGACCTGCTGGGCACTCCCGAAGGCTCGGCACACACGACCCAACATCCCTTCGCCGCCCTGCGCGACCTCAAGCTCCCGGAGGACTGAGGATGGCCGGAGCCGGGAAGACGCCGGAACTCACCCATTTCCGGGACGGCCTGCCCCGCATGGTGGACGTGAGTGGGAAGGCGAGCACGCTGCGAACCGCGACGGCCGAGGGCTGGGTGCGGCTGCCCCCCGAGGCGCGGGCGGCGCTGGAGGCGGGCACGAACCCCAAGGGCGACCCTCTCACCGTGGCCCGGCTGGCGGGGCTGGCCGGGAGCAAGCGCACCGCCGACCTCGTCCTGCTCTGCCACCCCATCCCGGTCACGGGCGCCGACGTGCAGGTCACCCTGGAGGAGGAGGGGGTGCACGTCGTCGCCACCGTCCGCACCACGGCCCCGACGGGGGTGGAGATGGAGGCCCTCACCGCCGTCACCGTCGCCTCACTCAACGTCTATGACATGCTCAAGGCGGCGAGCAAGGCCATCGAGGTGACGGGCATTCGCCTGCTCGCCAAGACGGGCGGCAAGAGCGGCGACTACCGGGCCCCCGGGGTCTAGGCAGGCGCGGGAACCCGGCTGGCCGGGCGCACGTAGAAGGAATGTATGGCCTCGGAACACGACCTGCTGGACCTGCTGCACCGCGAGGCGGAGGGCGAACTCACCCCCGCCGAGCGGGAGCGGCTCGCCCGGCTGGCCCGTCCGCCCGAGGCTGAAGAGCTGCGCCGCCGCCTCACCCGGACCACGGCCGTTCTGAGGACCCTGGAGCGACCCACGCCCCCTTACCGTTGCGCGGCGCAGGTTGCCGGGGAGATCGCCTGGAGTGCGCGGCTGCGCGGCTCTCCCGTTCCCCCGGTCTGGGTCGGCGTGGCCGCGTCCGTGGGGGCGGAGGTGGCCCTGGACGCATCGCTGGCCGCCTTGCCGGTGCCTGCCCCTGCCCGGAGCGTGGCCGGGGAGGTGGCGGACCGGGTGCGGACGGCCTCCCTGCTCGCCCCCCGCTCTCCGGCGCCCAGCGTAGCCTCCCGGGTCGTCTCGGAGATCACCTGGGCAGGGCGTCTGGCACGGCCCGCTCCTCCCCTGCCGACAGGGCTGGCGGGCCCGCTGGCCTCGCGGATCGTCCAGGAGGCAACGCCGCAGACCCCGACCCCGGACCTCTCCCCGCCCCCGCTCCATAACCCCGCCCCGCTGCTGTTGGTGTCGGGACTGCTCGTGGGCTTGACCCTGCTGGCGGTCACGAGCGCGTGGCCGAACCTGGCGGCCGGGGCGACGGTCTTGCAGACCCTGGTGGCGCAGGTCTCGCCGCTGGCGGGGGTGGGGCTCGCGCTCCTGCTCGCCGTGAGCGTCCTCATCGCGTGGCGCCCCACGCCCGCCGTGCAGCGGTTCGGAGCCGGGGCCTTCGTGCTCTGCGCCGTGCTGACGCTACCGCCGCTGTATGAGGCCTTCGGGCGCAGCGGCGTGACGGTGGGACATGACGTGACGGTGCGGGGCGCCATCGGCGGCAACGTGATCGCGGTAGGCGGGAACGTGACGCTGGCCCCGGGGGCACAGGTGGACGGCGAGGTGATCACCCTGCTCGGCGACGTGCGGCGGGCACCGGGCGCGTGGGTCTCGGGCCGGGTCCATGCCCTGCTGGGGCACGCGCCGGGGGACGCGACCGCCCTGGAGACGGCGCCGCCCCCCGGGCTGAGCGTCGCCACCGCCTCCGCCTTCCGGCCCCTGCTGGGGTGGCTGGGGGGTGCGGCATGGAGCCGGGTCTTCGTGGTGCTCACGGGCGCCATGCTGCTGGGGCTGTTCGTGGCGGGGGTCGCGCCCATGCTGGCCCGGCGCCAGCGCCACGCGCCGCTGCGGACCCTCGCGCTCGGGGTGCTCGCTCTCGCCGTCCTGATCGGCCCGGCCCTGGGGCTGGCGCTCGTCGGGCTGCTCGTCCCCGCGCTGCTCGCCACCGCCTTCGCGCTCCTCACCGTCGCCACCGGCCTGAGCGTCACCGCCTACGACGTGGGCCGCGCCCTCGCCTTCCGCCTGCGCCTGCCCCTGCCCGACGTGGTGGGTGCGCTGCTGGGGTTGTGCACCGTCGCCGCCTCCCTGAGCGTGCCGCCGCTCGCCCTCGTCCTCGTGCTCGTGGGCGGCGCGTGGGGTGCGGGTACCCTGCTCCTCACCCGGCAAGGGCAGGAGGCGGGCGGGACGTCCCGGGCGTAGAAAACGAAAGGCAGAGGGCCGGAGCACTTCACGCTCCGGCCCTCTCCTTTCCCACCCGGCGCTCAGCTCAGAATGCGCTTGAGATGCAGGTAGATCTCGTACCAGTCCTGCTTGTCGCGGGGCCGCTTGCCGCGCAGCTCGATGCGCGACAGGGTGCGGACCCAGTCGGGCGTGAGCTGCCCGCCGAGCGTGGGGTCGGCGACAAGGTCGGCGAGCCCCTTGGGCAGCGCGCCCTCGGTCGAGTCGCCGTAGAACTCGACGCCCTCCAGCAGGTCGTGCACGGTGATGGTGTAGGCCCCCGCCAGCGTCTGGAGGGTTTCCAGGCTGGGGTTCGTGCGCCCGCGCTCCAGGTCGCTGAGGTACGGAACACTGATCCCGGCGGTCTCGGCCACATCCTTGAGCCGCAGCCCGCGTTCGCTGCGCAGTTCGCGGAGTCTTTCGTGCAGTTTCATCTTTCACCTCCTTGGCTGCGGCGTCGCCTCGCCTCCTGCCCCCGGACGATCCGGGCAAGGAGGTGTGCCGCCTGGGGGCAAAGCCGCTCCCCACACCACTTGCCTGTAGGCAGAACGGGGCACCCTTGCTTGGAGTGTAACACCGGCTTTCGGTACGGTCAATACAGAATGAGGGCTTGCTCTTCTTGCCTCTCCTTAGACACTTTGCTATTATCGTAATCGAAGCATGAATTCGCATCTCAGCCGCAACCCTGGGTTGTGCTTGAGCATCGTGACAGGAGGGCGGGCTATGCGCGCACTGGACATCATCGCCGAGAGTATTCGCGTGGGGTACGTTCACCCCACCACCGTCCTCAACACCCTGATCGAGGCCGAGAACGAGGGTGGGCTGGGGGCCGTGCGTCAGGTCGAGCGTCACCTCTCGGTCGGGAACCTTGCCCTGCGCGAGCGCAGTCACCCCCACCAGGACCTCGCCCAGCTCTGGCTGGGAGCCACCCGCGCCTACCTCGTCACCCAGGCGGAGCGCAAGCAGGCGGTGTAGACGCGAGAGGCCGAAGGCAGAAGGCCGGAATGCCTCTGCCCTCGCTTCTATTCTTGGCCTTCTGCCTTCAGCCCGTAGATGTCCTCGTACTTCCCGTGCAGGTACGCGACGTAAGGGTCCGCACTCAGGGGGCGCCCGGTGGCCCGCTCGGTGAGTTCGGCGGGGGTGAGGCTTCGTCCGTACTGGTGGACGTGCTCGACGAGCCACGCGAGGAGGGGGCCGTACTCGGCGCGCTCGACGCCTGAGGCGACCTCCGGGTCCCGCCGGGCCGCCTCCAGCAGTTGCACGCTCAGGAGGTTGCCGAGGGTGTAGGTCGGGAAGTAGCCGATCAGCCCCGCCGACCAGTGGATGTCCTGCAAGACGCCCTGCGCGTCATCAGGGGGGGTCAGGCCCAGGTACTCCCGCATCTTCGCGTTCCAGGCCTCGGGGAGGTCGGCCACCCGCAGCCCGCCCTCCAGCAGGGCGAGTTCGAGTTCGAAACGCAGCATGACGTGGAAGTTGTACGTGACCTCGTCGGCCTCCACCCGGATCAGGCTGGGCTGGACCCGGTTGACGGCGCGGTAGAGCGTCTCCGCGTCGAGCCCGGCCGTCACCTCCGGCGCGACCTCGGCGAGGGCCGGGAGGTACCGCCTCCAGAAGGGCCGCGAGCGGGCGAGCAGGTTCTCGAACATCCGCGACTGGCTCTCGTGAACGCCCAGACTCGCCCCCGCCGCCAGGGGTGTGCGCTCCCAGCGCGGCGCGACTCCCCGCTCGTACATCGCGTGTCCGGTCTCGTGCCAGGTGCCGAAGAGGCAGGCGGGCCAGTACCCTTCCACCCGGGTCGTGATGCGCACGTCGTCCCGGCTGAAGTTCGTCTGGAAGGGATGGGCACTCTCGTCCTGCCGGGCGAACTCCGGCCGGAGTCCGAACGCCTCTCCCGCAATCCGCCACGCGAAGGTCTTCTGCGCCTGGGCCGGGAAGGGGCGGGTGAGCACGCCGTAGTCAGTCGCGTCCCCCGCTGCCGTGACGCGCCGCAGCAGGGGGAGGGTGCGGTCACGCAGGTCGGTGAAGACCTCCCGCACCTGCGCGGCCTGCATCCCCGGCTCGTACTCGTCGAGCAGGGCGTCGTAGGGGTGGTCCTCGTACCCCAGCAGGTCGGCGCGGCGCCGCGCGAGGTCCATCATCCTTTCGAGGTGGGGAGCGAAGGTGGCGAAACTGTTGTGGTCGCGGGCGTCCATCCAGGCGTGATGCGCCTCGTTGCGGGCGCGGGCGGCCTCCTCGACGAATGCGGTGGGGAGCCGGGTCGCCCGGTCGAAGTCGCGGCGGGTGACCCGCACGATGGCCGCGTCCGTGGCGTCCCCGGGGAGGCCCACCGCCCCCAGCAGGTCGGCGGTGTGCGGCGAGGTGAAGAGTTCGTGCGCGAGGCCCTCCAGGGTCGCTATCTGGAGGCCCCGCACCCGGGCGGCCTGGGGGGGCATCTGCGTCTCCTGGTCCCAGGACATCAGCCCAGCGGCGGCGTTCAGGTCACTGACCTGCCCGAGACGGCGTCTCAGTTCGTCCATGCTCATGCCCGCAGCCTAGCGTCCGGCGGCCTCATTGCCAGCGTTCCCACCCCTCCCCCGCCTCGCCGAGGAGGAGCGGGCGCACCTCCCCGATCAGGTACAGGCTCCCGCACACGACCGCGAGCCCCCCAGGCGGGAGGAGGTCGAGGGCGGCGGCGGGCGAGTCGGCGAGGTGGACGGGAAGGTCCCCGAACAGCGGCGCGAGGGCGGCAGGGTCAGCGGCGCGCGGGCTGAGGACGGCCCGAGTCAGGATGACCTCGGAGGCCACCTCGCGCAGGGCCGCCGCCACCCCCGCCACGTCCTTGTCCACCGCCGAGCCGAAGACCACGGGCAAATTCCCCACCCCCAGGCCCCGCAAGGCTGCCGTGAGGGCCCGTGCCCCGTCCGGGTTGTGCGCCCCGTCGAGGAGCACCCGCCCCCCCCGCCACGGCAGCACCTCCAGGCGGCCCCGCCAGCGCACCCCCGCCGCGCCCGCCCGGGTAGCCTCCTCCCCCACCCCCAGGCGGTAGGCGGCGGCGGCGGCGAGCGCCGCGTTCCGCGCCCCGTGTTCGCCGAGCAGCGGGGTGCGGAAGGACAACTCCGCCCCCGGCAGCCTCAAGCGCACGTTCCAGCCCTCCCAGCCGAGCGGACTCGTCTCCAGGGTCACCTCCCGCCCGAGGGCCCAGAGGTCGGCCCCCCGCGTCTCCAGCCGGGGCACGAGGTCGGCGTCCGCGCCCGTCACGGCGGGGCGCCCGACGCGGAGGATGCCCGACTTCTCCGCCGCAATGGCCTCCCGCGTGTCGCCCAGGATGGCGGTGTGGTCGAGGGCGACGTTAGTCACCACGCTCAGCACCGGGTCGAGGACGTTCGTGGCATCGAGCCGCCCGCCGAGCCCCACCTCCATCACGGCCACGCTCACCCCGGCCTCGGCGAAGAGCAGACACCCCAGGGCCGTCACGATCTCGAAGAAGGAGGCGTCCTCTGCCTCGGCGTGGGGCCGGACGCGGGCCAGGGCCTCCAGCACGACCTCGGGGGGACACTCCCGGCCCGCGACCACGAAGCGTTCTGAAAAGCGCGTCAGGTGCGGGCTGGTGAACAGGCCCGTCCTCTCCCCCGCCGCCGTGAGGATGGCGGCCAGGGTGGCGGCGGTGCTGCCCTTCCCGTTCGTGCCGCCGACGAGCACGGCGCGAAAACGCTCCTGGGAGTCCCCCAGGCGGGCGAGCAGGGCCCGCACCCGGGACAGGCCCGGATGAACGCCGAAGCGTTGCCGCGCGAAGAGCCACTCCAGGTCGGCCGTGAGAGTCATGCGGGCAGGATAGGGCGGGAGTTACCCCAGCCCTCCGCCCTGTCCTGCCGTCAGGTCCGGGGCGCGAAGTAGGCTTCGAGCGTCGGCACGAGCTGCTTCTTGCGGCTGATGCGCCCGCCCAGGTCGGCGAGGCTGTCCTGGGGCTCCGCCCCGAACGCTTCGCGCAACACCTTCTCCTCGGTCGCCGACAGCACCAGGGTCTTGTTCGTCTCGTTGAGGATGTCCACGACCGAGAGGAGCACGCCGTTCAGGCCATCCTCCGCGCGAACCCGGTCCATCGCGGCGAGGAGTTCGGCCTTCCGCCCCAGCACATAGCCCGGGTTGGTCGTCTCGATGACTCCAATTCCCCACTGTTGCAGGGTCTGGGGCTGGGCCGGGTCGCCGAAGGGAAAGACCTTGTAGTCCATCCGCAGCAGGGTATCGGCAGGCGTGTCTCCCAGATCGCTCTTGGCGGCGAACATGGCGAGCGCGTAGGCCTCCACGTCCGCTACCTCGGCGATGGGCGCCAGGAAGGCCACCGCCTCGCGGTCGTCGGGGGTGGTCGTCGGGCTGCGGAAGTGCAGCGTGTCGCTGAGGATCGCGCTCAGCATCAGCCGCGCGTCCGTCCGCTCCACCGGCACCCCTGCCTCGCGGTGGAGCTTGAGCAGGATGGTCGCCGTGCAGCCCACCGGCTCGAAACGCAGGGAGGGTGGCTGCGAGGTCGTCAGGTCGCCGAGCTTGTGGTGGTCTACCACCCGCGTCACCGTCAGTTCGGAGAGGTTGGGCACCGACTGGGCGCTCTCGTTGTGATCGATGAGGGCGACCTGCGAGCCCGCCGCCAGTTCGGTCAACAGCTCCGGAGCCTCTACTCCCGCCTCGCGCAGCACGAAAGGCGTCTCGAAATTGAGTTCGCCCAGCCGGTAGGCCCGCGCCTCCACCCCCTGACGGCTGAGCAGTCGGGCGTACACGAGGGCCGAGGTGATCGCGTCGGTGTCCGGGTTGGTGTGTCCAAAAACAGCCAGCATGGCGAGATTGTAAGGCCCAGGGCAAAAAGAAGAGGCCCCGAAGGGCCCCTTGCTCAGGAGAGAGGGTTTAGAACTTGAAGGTGTAGGCAACCTTGAAGCCCTGGGCGACGCTGCTGTTGGCGGGCGTGTCGAAGTCGTCCTGGTAGAACACGCCGTAGTTCGCCGACAGACCGTTCCAGTCAAGCTGGGCGAACACGCCCTGCACGCGACCGCTCTGGGTGCCGAAGTTGTCGCCGCCGAAGGGGGTGCCGCCACCGCTGAAGGGGCTGGCGTAGATGCGGTCCGCCGCCGCGCTGTAGGTCGCGCTGGCCGCGCTGGCGCTGGTGCCCGTCGCCGTGCTGGCGACGTTGAAGCCCTGGTAGTAGGCGTAGCCGAGGCTGGCCTTGAGGTTGGGCGCCAGGAACTGGTTGAAGGAGACGCCCGTCTGACCGAACAGCTCGGTGGCTGTGCCGGTCGCGTTCACCTGCACCTGGGTGCCCGGGTTGGTGATGCGGTTAGCGAAGTTGAGGAACACGCTGGGCTGGAAGAACACGCCCGTCAGCGGCTGGGTGCTGAGCTTCACACCGTACTTGATCGTGTTGTAAGTCTGGGCCGTGAGGTTGGGCGCCGTGTAGGAGGTGTTCCCCGTGTCTGTAACCGAAGCGTTACCGGGCGTGTTGAAGAGGTGGTAGCGGGCGAACGGTTCGACTCGGACGCCGAAGAGGGTACCCGTGTAGTTGGCGTACGCCTGGAAGTCGTTCGCGCGCAGCTCGTCCTCGTAGAAGCGGGCGTAGGCGACGGTGAAGCTCAGGCCCGGGACAAGCGCGTTGGGCGCGGCGCCGTCGTGCCGGAGCCGGGCACCGAACGTGCTTGAGAAGGCGAAGGGCACGTCCGCCACATCCTGGTAGGGCGTGGTGAGGTTGTAGGCGAAGAAGTTGCCGTCTGCGGAGATCAGCGCGTTGTCTTCCGTGGCGCGGTTGTAGAAGCCCACCAGGCTGAGGGCCCCCAGGCGCGCCCCGGCGCTCACGCCGAAGCTGGTGCGGCGGATGGTGCTGACGTCGGTGAAGTAGGGCACGTAGGTGTCACCGTACGCGGCCAGCGCGACCGGCCCCAGGTTGGTGCCGACGCCCGCGCCGAAGCCCACCTGATCAGGGTCCCAGGGGCGGCTGGTCTTGTTGCCCTGGTAGTAGGCGGCGTCGTTGGCCGACATTCCGGCGACACCACCGTCGAACCGGGGATCAATCGCGCGGAAGTTCGCGCCGACCCTGGCAATGCCGAAGTCCGCCACCGCGTTGGTGTAGAACGCCTGGGCGCGGCTCTCGAAGGCGTTCTGGACGGTCCCGGTGCCACCGGGACCGAAGAAGCCGGCGGCCGAGTTGGGAATGCTGGCGACGTACGCGCCCGTCACCGTGAAGGGCGCGTTGCCCTCGGCGTTCCTGCTGCCGAAGCCCAGGTTGTAGTCCACGCCAAACGCGCTGCGGTTGTTGGCGTTCTGGGCGTAGGACAGGGCCAGCTCGCCCAGCCCGAAGGGGTTCACGGCCGCACGAACGCCGTAGTAGTCGCCGACCAGGATGTTCGGCGTGCCACGGTTGTTGCGCGCGTTCCCCACGACCACCGTGAACTTCGGCGCGAGCGCCACCTCGTTCGGGTTAGCGGCGATGTTGATCACGACGCCACGGCGCTGCGTCACCTCTTCGGTGTCGTTGTCGTTGGCGAAGAGGTAATCGTTGAACTTGAACTTGCTGTTGGTCCGCTCGTAACGGACGTCGAACTTGTTCCCGGCGATGGCACCGTCCGCGCTGGCGCTGCCCAGATA
>NZ_AP026560.1:0-80000 GCF_025997855.1 Deinococcus aetherius | reverse complement strand
CGGCCGACGCCACCCGCCGCGCGGGCCTTACCACGGCGAATGACCGAGTTCACCACAATCGGCCCCTTGCCGCACACTTCGCACACTCTGGACATCTTCGCACTCCTTCTTGAGCCTGACCCGGTGCTCTGCCGGGGGCGGGTTCATCCGGCGGGGAAGGCCGGGAAGCGCCGCCACGCCGGGCGGGGTCAGGCAAGCCTTTCGAAGATAGCACAGCCTGTGGAACCTGAACAGCTGCCCCGGGAGGGAAGGGCAAAAAACAAAAGACCGGACCCCCAGGGGAGTCCGGCCGACGAGGAACTGCGGGGTTAACGCAAGACCCTGAGCGCCTTGAGGATGGCGATCAGGATAACGCTGCCGACCACACCCCAGATGATGCTCCAGAAGGAGAAGCCCGTTCCAGCGGCGCTCCCGCCGATGTTGAGCAGACCGCCGAAAATCCACTGCGCGAGGAGGCTGCCGACGATGCCGATCAGGATGTTGGCGACGGCCCCCTGCTGGGCGTCCGTCTTCATGATCAGGCTCGCGAGCCAGCCGCACAGCGCACCCACCAGAATAGTGATGATCCAACCCATGATTTGACCTCCAGGACGTTGAGTTTCAACGATCAACCACTCGTTGTGATCGCACAATGAAACTCATGCTCGGCCGTTAGTGTGTGGTGAGATACCTTCTCAAGGGTGACCCAAGGTGGGGTGGAGACGCCCCAAACCTCAGCTAAGGATGAGGTGCAGATGTGACGTTTGAGGGCTCATCCCTGACCCCAACCTGACGGCGCAGAGGCGTCTCCTGTCTTGACTCCCTGGAACTCCCCCAGGCCCCCGCCGCTAGGATGGGCAGACTTGACCGCCCCCGCGCGGCACGGAGGACGCCCCATGCCCGGACTCATCGAACGCTACCGCGAATACCTGCCCGTCACCGATAAGACGCCCGCCCTGACCCTGCACGAGGGGAACACGCCCCTGATCCCGGCGCCGAAGCTAAGCGCACACCTGGGGGTGGACCTCTACCTGAAGTACGAGGGCCTGAACCCCACGGGGAGTTTCAAGGACCGGGGCATGGTGATGGCCGTCGCCAAGGCGGTCGAGGAGGGCGCAGACACCATCATCTGCGCGAGCACTGGGAACACCAGCGCCGCCGCCGCTGCGTACGCCGCACGCTCGGGGCTGAGGTGCATCGTCCTGATTCCCGACGGCAACATCGCGCTCGGCAAGCTGGCACAGGCGATGGCGTACGGGGCGCAGATCGTGGCGATCAACGGCAACTTCGACGTGGCCCTGAGGCTCGTGCGGCAGATCAGCAGCGAGCATCCCATCGCTCTGGTGAACTCGGTGAACCCCTACCGCCTCCAGGGGCAGAAGACAGGGGCCTTCGAGATCGTGGACGAGCTGGGCCGCGCGCCCGACGTCCTCGCCATCCCGGTGGGGAACGCGGGGAACATCAGCGCGTATTGGATGGGGTTCCGGGAATACCACCATGCCGGGAAGGGTGACGGGCTGCCGAAGATGTGGGGCTTTCAGGCGGAGGGGGCCGCGCCTTTCGTGCGCAACGCCATCGTGGACGAGCCGCAGACCATCGCCACCGCCATCCGCATCGGGAATCCGGCGAGCGCCGACCTCGCCCGGGCGGCGGTGCGGGAGAGCGGCGGCTTATTCGACATGGCCCACGACGACGAGATCATGCACGCCTACAACCTCGTCGCGCAGGAGGGCGTGTTCTGCGAGCCCGCCAGCGCGACCCCGGTCGCGGGCCTGTTGAAGATGCACGCCGCCGGTAAGCTCACGCCCGGCCAGACGGTCGTGGCGGTGCTGACGGGCAACGGCCTGAAGGACCCCAACGCCGCCATGCGCGCGGTCGAGGCGCCCAGGGGGATCGAGGCGAGCATGGAGCGGGTGCTGGAGAGCATTCTTTGAGGAACGGGGTGTGGGTTGTGGGCTGTGGGCCGTCGGGTGAGTGGTCAGTGGTCAGTGGGGCGTGGGAAGGACGGGGCACCTCCGCTCTGGGCTCTCCGCCTTCTGCTCTCCGCGTCTTGCAGGATCAGGTATGACCCCCTTCACCGTCCGCGCCCCCGCGTCGAGCGCGAATCTCGGCCCGGGCTTCGACAGCCTGGGGCTGAGCGTGCCCCTCTTCACCACGCTGCGGGTTACAAAGCAGGACGTGACGGAAGTGGTGCCGCTGGGTGCAGAGCTGGAGGGCACGCCCGCCGACGAGAGCAATTACGTCTACCGGGCGATGCTCCTCGCGGCGCGGCGGGTGGGGCGGGAGTTGCCGCCCGCCAGGGTGGAGATCGAGACCGAGGTGCCACTGGCGCGGGGGCTGGGCAGCAGCGCCGCCGCGCTCGTCGCCGGAATTGTTGCCGGGAACGAGCTGCTGGGGCGGCCCCTGGACGACGAGGCGGTGCTCGACGTAGCGGCGCGCGAGGAGGGGCACCCCGACAACGTGGCCCCGGCGCTCTTCGGCGGGATCGTGGTCGCCACGCTCGACAGGCTGGGGACGCACTACGTCCGGCTAGAGCCGCCCGCGCATCTGGGCGTCACCGTGCTGATCCCCGACTTCGAGCTGTCCACGAGCAAGGCCCGCGCCGTGCTGCCCAAGGAGTACAGCCGGGCGGACGCGGTGCACGCCCTCTCGCACGCCGCGCTCCTCGCCGCCGCGCTCTCGCAGGAGCGTCTCGACCTGCTGCGGCACGCGATGCAGGACTACATCCACCAGATCTGGCGCGCACCCCTCGTGCCGGGCCTGAGCGACATCCTGGAGGAGGCGCACCGGCACGGCGCCCTGGGGGCCGCCCTCAGCGGCGCGGGGCCGACGGTCCTGTGCTTCCACGACGCGCGGGAGGACACGGGCAGGCTGCACGCTTACCTCAGGGGCGTGATGAGGAAGAACGGGCTGACGGGGCGGGTGGAGGACTTCCCCATCGACACCGGGGGCACGGTGGTGAGCAGGGTTCAGGACGCAGCCTCGCCCAGTTCCCCGGGGGCGAGCAGGGCGCCGGAGAGGCGTTAGCCTGAGCCGCCTTCCACTCCCCGCGCTCTGCCCGGCGCCCTGGGCTCCTGGTGCTCCACCCGCACCTTCGGCAACAGCCGGTCGAGCCACCCCGGCAGCCACCAGTTCCAGCGCCCGGCGATCTTGAGGAAGGCGGGGACGAGGACGAGCCGGACGAGGGTCGCGTCGAGGGCCACGGCGACCGCCAGCCCCAGGCCGATGCTCTTGTTGGCGACGACGCGCCCGGCGATGAAGGCGCAGAAGACGATGAACATGATCACCGCCGCCGAGGTGATGATGCGGGCGGTGCGGCCCACGGCGAGCACGACGGCCTCGTCGTTGGGGTGGCCGCGCAGGACCTCCTCCTGAACGCGGGAGAGCAGAAAAATCTCGTAGTCCATGCTCAGGCCGAACAACACGGCGAAAAGCAGCAGCGGCAGGCTGGAGTCGAGCACGCCCACGTCCTGCGGGATGCCGAGCGGCGCGGCGAGGAAGCCCCCCTGCACGACGAGGGTCACGACCCCGTAGGCCGCCCCCACCGTCAGCGCGTTCATCACGATGCTCTTGAGGGGCACGAGCAGGCTGCGAAAGGCGAGCATCAGCAGCACGAAGGTCGCCGCGAAGACGGTCAGGACGGCGGTGGGAAAGGCGTCCGTGATCGCGCGGCTGAACTCCCGCTCGCCGATGGGCGCCCCGCCGACGAGGAAGGGGAAGCCGCTCGCCGCGAGTGTGGCGCGCAGACGGGTCTCGAAGGGGTCAATCTGATCTGCGCGCAGGTACGTCTCGGGAATTACCGTCACGCGCAGCAGAGTTCGGTCGTCGCTGAAGGAGCGGCGGGTAAGGAGGCTCAGGGCGCCGAGAGAGTCCGCTCCCAGTCCCGTCACGGTTCCCCCCGCGAGGTCGGCGGGCGTGAGGAAGGGGCTGACGACCGTCCGCACGCCGGGCAGGGCACGCAGGTCCCCGACCACCTTCTGAAAACGCACCCGGTCCTCCGGGCCGTAGCGCCGCCCATGCAAATCGAGGACGACCTCGAACTGGCTGAGGAGGCCCCCCGAGCCCAGGTCGCGCACGTCGGCGAGGGCGTCACGGCTCTCCACGCCCGCCGTGAGGCCCCAGGCCCCCGCGTAGCCCGTCCGCATGTCCCGCGCGGGGAGGGCGAGCACGAGCAGGAAGAGGGTGCTGAGGATCACCGCGAGCCAGGGCCGGGCCGTGACCCGCCGGGCGAAGGCGGTCCAGGCGCCCGAGGCCGCCGCGTTCTGGCTCCAGGTCAGGCGCAGGAGGCGCGGGCTGTTCACCCGCTCTCCCAGCAGGGCGAGGAGGGCGGGCAAGGCGGTCACGCTGGCGAGCACGGTGAGGAGGACGGCGAGGACGCCCCCCAGCCCCATCGAGCGCACGAAGGCGATGGGCGGGAGGATCAGGGCGGCCATCGCGATGGCGACGGTCAGGCCGCTGAAGAGAACGCTGCGGCCCGCCGTGAGGACGGTTCTGGCTGCCGCCGCCCGCGAGTTCCCGTCCCGAGCGAGTTCCTCCCGGAAGCGGTTAACCATCAACAGGGCGTAGTCGATCCCCGCCCCCAGGCCGAGCAGAGTGACGACGCTCTGGGCGAAGGTGGAAACCTCCGTCACCCGGGTCAGTCCGTACACCCCCGCCATCGCCACGGTGATGCTCAGAACGCCGATTACGAGGGGGAGACCCGTGGCGACGAGCGCCCCGAAGACGAGGAGGAGCACGAGCCCGGTCAGCGGCAGGGCGGCGAACTCACTGCGTTTGGTGTCCCCCTCCGCGAACTCAGTGAAGTCGTCGGCGATGGCCTGCCCGCCCGTCACACGCACGTCGAGGCGGCCCGCGCCCGCCTCCCGCTCGGCCCGGTCGGCGTAGGCGCGCACGCGGGCGAGGGTCTCTGTCGCGCCCTCTTGCAGCGGAATCTGGGCGACGGTCAGGGCCAGGGTGCCGTCGGGGCTCACCGTGGGGACCGCCCCCTGCGCCCCGCCGGGCAGGACGCGGGTGACGCCGGGCACCTCCTCCAGCCCACGGACGAAGCGGTCGTGGGTGGCCCGGCCCTCCGGCGTCGTTAGGGGCGGGTGGAGGCGGGTCACGAGCAGGGCCGTGTTCGTGTCCGTCTCGCCAAACTCCTCGCGCAGCAGGGTGGTGACGCGGGTGCTCTCGGCGTCGTTCAGGGCGCCGGGGTTGGCGCTCAGGGCGCGGGGAGCGAGGGAGGCCGGGTAGGCGCTCAGCAGGGCGAGGAGCACCCAGCAGGCCACCACCGGCCAGGGATGGCGGGCGACGAGCCGGGACAGGAAGCGCACGGGGGGCAGTAGAGCATGGGGGCGGGAAGCGGACAGGGCGGAAGGCTGCAAGCTGCAAGCTCGGCGGCGACCGGGAGATGGCAGGCACCCACCCTCTCCGACCGGTCCCGCTGCTCAGAAGAATTCGTCCGCCAGCCGGTAGTACGCCAGCTTCCGCTCGTCCACGAACGCGCGTCCGTAGGTGTCGAGGAAGCGTTCGGCGTGCTCGGCACCGAGGTTGCGGATCAGGCTGCGGTGGGCGAGGGCGAGGTCGGCGTGGCGGTCGGCGATCCCTGCCCGGCCCACGTCCACGAAGCCCTCGACGTACTCGCCGCTCACGATCAGGTTGGGAAGGCAGGCGTCCCCGTGCGTGACCACGAGGTCCTCCCCCTCGGGATGGGTGCGGGTGAGTTCGCCCCAGACCTCGGCGGCGCTGTTCCCCAGACGCTCGTCGTCGAAATCTTCCTCGTCCACCAATCCCGCCGCCACCCGCTCGCGGGCGAGGCGCAGCATGACGGGCAGGGTCATGTTGAAGGGGCACTCGCGCACGGGGAGGGCGTGCAGCTCCCGCAGCGCGCGGGCGAGGAGGCTCACGACCCGTTCGGGGTGGAGCAGCGCGTCGGGGTCGCTCATGGGGAGGCCGGGCAGGCGGGTCATGGCGAGGTACTCGTGCTCGGGCGTCACCTCGTACCCCACGACGGCAGGAACGGGCACCCGGCCCGCGAGCCAGCGCAGGCGTTCGCGTTCCTGAAGGAGGGTGCTGGCCGGGAGGCCTCCGCGCGCCTGGACCTTCACCACGTACCGCTGGCTCCGCCACACGCCCGCGCCGCTCTCGCCGTGCGTGACGGCCTCCCAGCGGGCGGCGGGAAGCACACGGCGCAGGGGGTCGGGGAGGATGAGGGTCATGCGGGGCAGGATATGGGAAGGTCGCCCGGTCCCCCCATCGTCCCGGCCCGTCCCTGTAGACTGCCCGTGATGAAGGTCGGTCTGCTGAACTCGCTGGGCACGCGGTACGCCCGTTACTGGGCGGCGCTGCTCAAGGAACTCGGGGTGGACACGGTGACGCCCTCCCTCCCGCCGGGGGAGGCGCTCGCCCTGGGCCGCGAGAGCCTGCCGGACGAACCGGTGCAGGTGCAGCTCGTCCTGGGGCGGATTCTGGAACTCGGGCGGGTGGACGCCGTGCTCGTGCCGAGGGCAGCCCCCGTGACGAACGACGCCTGGGGTGAGGCCCTCACCGAACTCCTGCCCCGGCGGATCAGCGGCCTGCCGACCCTGATCGCGCTCCCCGAGGGCGGCGACGAGATGGGGGCGGCGGCGATGGACCTCGGGCAACGTCTGACCCGCAACCCGGGCCGCGTCCGCCTGGCTCTGGAACGCGTCAAGCCGCTGGCCTCCGGGGGACGCGAGGAGATGCCCTCCCTCAGCCGGGCTTCGCGGGCGACCGTCGCCGTGATCGGCCCGCGCGTTCTGCTCGGCGACCCCGACCTGAGCGGTGGCCTGCGCGCGGCGCTGGAGGAGCTGGGGCTGCACCCCGTCTTCTCCCCCGACCTGCCCGCCTCGCAGGTGGCGGCGCGGGGGGAGCGGATGGAGCGGGCGGCGACGGCCCCGGCGGGCGAGCGCGAACTTTTCGGCGCCCTGAGGCTGCTGGAGGGCAAGAGCGCGGTGCGCGGCATCCTCCTCACCTCACCCGCCCGGGACGGCGCGCACCGGGCGGCCTTGAACCGCCTCTCGGGGCAGACGCACAAACCCGCCCTGGTGATCGACGTGGACGGTGGGCAGCGTGAGTGGCCCGAACTCGCGGGTTTCCGCGACCGGGTGACGCTGGGGGCCTCGGCGCGGGCCGCCACGGGCGCGGACGGGGGCGAGGCGTGAACTTCTGGCGCTGGCTGACCACGCCCGACCCGGAGCCGGGCTTCACGCGGCGCAAGCTCGGGCGGCTCCTGCTGCGGGTGCTGCTCTTCACCGTGCTGGCGACGGTGCTCTCGGCGCTGCTGCGGCTCGCGGGGCTGGGGCCGTACCTCGACACGTGGTGGGGCACGCTGCTCTTCGTGCTGGCGCTGTATCTCCCGCTCGCGCGCTTCCTGAACGTGGACACCTTCGCACCGCGCCGGGCGGCTGGAACGGGAACGCGGGCGGGCGCCAAGGGGATGACGAGCGCCGAGCGCCGCAAGGAGCGCAACCGTTACGCGGGCGTCCGCAAGGGACCGCCAAACAGTGGCCGCAGGCGCTGAGGGTCGTTCGTCCACAGGGGAGGGAGCCGCTGGAACCCCTCCCCCCCCGGCGACTTACAAGGCCCGCCCGGCCCGCGAGTGGGTCTGCGAGAGTCTGTTTCGCCCCCTCGCCGCGCGGCTGGTGCCCCCGCTGGCCCGGTGGGGGGTCAATCCCCTGCACGTCGTGCTCACCCACACGGCCCTGGGGGTGGGGGCGGGCGTGCTCCTGCGGCGTGGGCACCGGGTCACGCCCGCCGTGCTCCTCCAGGTCAAGACGCTCCTCGACAACCTCGACGGACAGCTCGCCCGCGCAACCGGGCAGACCACCGAGACGGGGCGCTACCTCGACACGGAGGGCGATCTCCTGGTGAACGCCGTCGTCCTCGTGGGGCTCGCCGGATGGTGGGGGGTGCCGCTCACCCTGCTGCAAAGCCTGATCCTGAGCGTGGACTACCTGTGGGAGCGCGACCACCGCGCCGCCCGGGGCGAGGTCTTCCGCGACCCGCCCGCCCAGGCGGGGGACGACCCGCGTGTCCTCGCGGCCCTCAGGCGCGGGTACGCCCTGTACTTCACCCCGCAGGAGCGCGTCCTCGGTGCCCTCTTCGAGGGGCGGCTGCGCGCGGCGGCGGGCGGTCCCCCCACCCCCGCCGACCGCGTCGCCTACACCCCTCGCGAGATCAACGTGGTCGCCGTCAACCTGGGACTCAGCACTCAACTTCTCGCCCTCGGCCTGTGCCTGCTCGCGCGGCGACCGGGCACGTACCTGTGGAGCCTGCCCGCACAGGCGCTGCTGCTCGCCGGGGTGCAGACATGGAGGGAGGGGAAGGTCAGTGGGAAGTGGTGAGTCGTCAGTGGTTTGGGTGGGATCGCCCCTCATCCACTGACCACTGACCACTCACCACTTACCCTTCCTCCAGCGGGTACGTCCGCGCCGCCCGCACGGCCAGCACGATCAGGTAGAGGTAGAACACGAGGACGGCCAGGAACACGAGCCAGCCTGGAAAGTTGCCGATGTCGGCGAGCGAGAGCGCCTCCGGGAACTCCAGCACCCAGCCCTTGGGTTGGGTCAGGTCGAGCTTGGCGAACCACGCGAAGAGCACCGCCGCGTAGATCCACAGGTAGTTGCGGTTCAGGCGCCAGCCCAGGGCGTCGGCGCGGCTCATCGGGCTGCGGGGTTTGCCGAGTTCGGCGAGCAGCAGTTGGTGCCAGCCGGGGTCCACCGCGTCGCCCAGCATGGCCGGGTAGAAGAAACGCTCCATGATGCGGACCCGGTGGTGGGCGATCTCGAAGGTGCGAAATCTCCGGGCCTCCAGCCGCAGGAAGTAGTAGTTGAGGAACATGGCGAAGAGGAAGGTGACGTGGCTGTTGCTCGGGTTGCCGAGGGCGAAGGAGGCCAGACCGGCGGTGGTGACGACCGCCCAGTTCGTCGTCGTGTCGAGGCGCTGGCGGTAGGCCGTCATCTTGCCGACCTCGGCGCGGTAGAGGTGGATCAGGGCGTTGGCGGTGTTCGAGCTGTAGCTCAGCTCCGTCAGCGTCCGGTCCAGTACCGCACCGGCACCACGCCCTACGCCGGGCACGGGCGGCACCTGAGAGGAGGAAGGCACGGGGACATCACCCCTCCAGGGTAAGCTCCTCCGGGCCGGGGAACGAGGGGGGCGCGTCTTTCTCCCCCCACTCCCTCCCCCGTCAATGCACGTCGCTGCGCCCCGCGTTGGCGCTGGCGAACCACGCCCGCACCCCCAGCCCGGCGTGCAGGACGTGGAGCAGGATCAGCCCCAGCACCAGCCCCGAGAGCGCATTCAGGAGGAGGGGCAGCGTCAGCGCGACCGCCGCCGTGAGCAGGCGCAGGGGGGCGAGTTGACCCGGCGAGAACACTGGGGACTCCTCGGGCTCCAGAGTGAACTCCAGCCCAGCGCAGGCGACGTAGAACAGCGCGAAGCCTCCCGCCAGCAGCCAGCGCACGCCCACCTCGGCGGGGCCCTCGACCGCCACGGCGTGCTCGATCATCGCGCCGATCATGGTGATGCCGACCACGAGGGGCAGGTGGAGGTAGGTCCAGGAGAGGAAGCGCCAGCGGTTGTGTGAGTCCGGCTCCCGGCGGCCGATGTAGTCGAAGTAGATCCACCACAGCCCGAAGCCCAGCAGCAGCCCCAGCACGAAGCGCAACAGGGTCACCACGTCGAAACGCCCCGCCTCCGCCAACCCATTCACCACGCCCACCAAACTCTCGCCGAGCACGATGATGACGAAGAGCCCGAAGCGTTCGTGCAGCTTGCGCGCGGGCGCGGGAAAGACGCGCGGCTGGTCGGCGAGCGTCAGGAGCGGCGTGACGAGGTCGATGAGGAGGCCTGCCGCCTTGAGGGCCAGCGCCTCCGGGCCGCTCAGGAAAGCGGCGACCGTCCACAGCCCCACGCTGACGCTGAAGTTGCGCACGTACAGGTCGGTGACGGGCCGCACTCCCGGGTTGTGCCGCCCCGCCCGCCACCACATCAGAGTGATCAGCGCCCGGGCGAAGGCGTACGACAGCGCGAAGCCGGTCGCCGTCTTGCCCAGCCCGTACTCGGCGGTCGCGGCCATCCCCGCCACGGCGAGCATCTGCAAGAAGGTGGCGACGCGGAAGCTCAGGTCGTAGGTCTCGAAACGCTCGTTGTAGTACGCGACGCTCAGCCACACCCACCACACGGGAATGAACAGGAGCAGGAACTCGCCCAGGCTGCGCGCGTCGGGGTGATCGGCGAGGTGGTGCGCCAGCCGCGAGATCACGACCACGAACACGAGGTCGTAGAAGAGTTCGAGCCAGGTGACCCGCCGGGCGTCCTCCCCGGGGGCGTGAAGCTGGGGAGCCTGCCACCAGAGCCGGTAGTTGCGGAACATACACGACCTTAACGCACCCGTCCGCCCGGTGTCCTCCTGGCCGAACGGAGAGGGTGGGGGCCTTCAGGTCGGTCAGCGCAGGAAGGGATTGGTGCGCCGTTCGGCGCCTACCGTCGTGGCGGGGCCGTGACCCGGGTACACCACGGTCTCGTCCGGCAGCGAGAGGAGTTCCCGTGCGATCCCCGCGAGGAGCTGGGGGTGGTTCCCGCCCGGCAGGTCGGTGCGCCCGATCCCGCCCTGAAAGAGCGTGTCGCCCGCCACCACGAACCCGTCCCCGACAAAAACGACGTGCCCTGGCGCGTGCCCCGGCAGCTCCCGCGCCGTGAGGGCGAGGTCGCCCGCCGTGAAGACCTGCCCCTGGGTGATCTCGTGGTCGGGCGCCTCCGGCTGGATGAAAGGCAGGTTCCAGCGCGCCGCCGACGCCGCCCCCAGGCGGTAGAGCGGCAGGTCGGCGGTGTGGAGGGAGACCGGCACCCCCAACGCCTCCCGCACCGGCTGCACCGCGCCGATGTGGTCGAAGTGCGCGTGGGTGAGCAGGATGCCCCGCACCGTCACCCCCGCGCCCCGCACGAGGGCCAGCACCCGCTCCGCCTCGTCGCCGGGGTCGAAGAGAAAGCCCTCGCCCCCCTGCCCCGCCACCAGCACCGCGTTCTCCTGAAGCGGCCCGGTGGGAAGCGTCCAGACCCGCGCCGTGCCGTGTTCCCTCGCTCTCGTCATGGGGAGAAGTGTAGGGCGGGCGGGAGTGGGCGGTGAGTGAGATGGTGCGTGTCCACCACCCCTTCTACGTCCAGGAGTGGTCTGCGTCCCCATCCCTCACTCCAGCGCCTCCCGCAGCGCCAGCGCGAAGACCTGGAAGCTCAGCCCCGGGTTCGCGTACGCCTCCAGCGCCGATTGCAGCGCCTCCAGTGCGGCGTCGGCCCGGGCGCGGGCGTGGGGGGATTGAGTGCGCCAGACGAAGCGCAGGGCCTCAGGGTGCCACGCGGCGTCCCAGCACTTCTCCAGGCGCCCGGCCTCCTCCAGCGCCTGCCACATGCCCTCGCCCACCGCCCGGGTGAACTCGGCGGCGTCCCCGAGTGCCGCGCGCACCGCCTCCCGCTCGGCGAGGACCCCGGCCCGCCCGGCGGCGAAGGCGACGAGTTCGGGGTCAGGTGCCTCCCCACCCAGGGTCAGCCCGCGTTCGATGGCCCGGTCGGAGGCGGGGGTGACGCTGACACGGGCGCTGCGGCTCACGATGGTCGGGATCACCGCGCGCACGTCCTCGGCGAGGAAGACGAAGAGAGCGCTGTGCGGGGGTTCCTCCACGAGCTTGAGCAGGGCGTTCGCCGCCTCCTGCCCCAGGTACTCGGCTCCGTCCACCACTACGACCCGGCGGCGGAAGGTGGGCCGGACCTCCAGAAACTCGAAGACGTGCGTCTCGTACTCGCGGCCCTGATCACGCCCCTCCAGGATCGCGCCGATGGGGATGAGCTTACGCCGCGCCGCCTTCCCCGTCGCCGTCGTGTTGCGCGGCTCGACGACGAGGAGGTCGGGGTGCGCCCCCGCCGCGAAGGCCCGGCACGAGGGGCACACCCCGCAGCCTTCCCCGTACATGCCGCGCGTGCCCGTGCAGTTGTGCTGAGCGGCAACGGCCAGCGCCACGTCCCGCTTCCCCACCCGCGCGGGCCCGGTGAGGAGCAGGGCATTGCCCCGGAACACGCCCGTCTGTTCGAGGAGCGGTCCGTGGAGGAGGGCGGCGGGGGGAAGGGTCATGGGGAGGACGCGGGAGGACGAAGCCTGTCCCGCGCACCGCGTACCGCCTCCCGCCCCCCCATCACTTCCCTATCGCCAGCCGCGCCGCGAGGACCTGGGGCAGCCCGGCCTCTAGGGCGGCCTCCTGAGTGCGGGCCACGTCGTAGGGAACGCGGAAGACCTCGAAGGAAGCCCGCTCGGTGTCGAAGACGCCGTAGCTCGCGCGGGGGTTGCCGTCGCGGGGCTGGCCGACGCTGCCGGGGTTGAGGATGACGCGGGCGCCGGGCGGGACGAGGTAGCCCCCGCCCTCCGGAAAGCCCTGGAACTTGATCCACTCGCCGACCGGGGCGTTCAGGGTGGCGTACACCCCGGGGATGTGGGTGTGGCCCACGAAGGCGAGGCGCCCCCCCCACCCCGCGAAGGCCTCGCGGGCGGCGGTCACGGAGTCGATGTACTCGTCGCGGCTAACGGGCGAGCCGTGGCGGTAGCGGGCGCCCACCTCGGGGTCGTCGATGCCGTCGCGCCAGGTACGTATCATGTTCAGGTCACGCTCGGCGAGGCGCCCCTGTTGCCAGCGTAGGGCGACCGAGACGACACTCTCGCGGGCCGCTCGGCGCCCGTCCGCGTAGTCGAGGAGCATCTGATCATGGTTGCCCATCACGCACACGGCCTTCAGGTCGCGCAGGGTCTGGAGCACCTCGGCCGGGTGAGGGCCGTAGCCCACCGCGTCGCCGAGGTGGACGACCCGCTCGAAGCGCCGGGCGGCAGCGTCCCGCAAGACCGCCTCCAGGGCGGCGTGGTTGGCGTGGGTGTCGGAGAGCAGCAGGAGCCGCACCGCGTCATCATAGCGGCCCGGCGCGTCGAAGCGACCAGGGGAGGAGCTCCCCGCTCAGGGGGTGACCGTCACCCGCCCCAACGCCGGGTCGAGCCGCGCGAGGCCGCCGAGGGGCAGGGTGAGCTGCGGGCTGGTGTGCCCGAAGTCCACGTTCGCCACCACGGGGAGGTCGGCCCGGCCCGCCTCGGCGAGGATGCGGCGAACCCAGCGGTACAGGTCGTCCTTCATCTCGGGGGTGTAGCCGCGCGGGCGGGCGAGCAGGAGCCCGGCAGCCCCGGCGAGGATGCCCTGTGCGGCGTAATTCCTCAGCCAGTAGCCCACCTGCGCGGGTGGGGGCACGTCCTCGCTCGTCTCCAGGGCGAGGACGGCGCCCTGCCAGAGGTCCGGGGCAGGCCAACCCGGCGTGCCGTTCAACATGTCGAGCACCTCCAGGCATCCGCCCATCAGGTGCCCCTCGGCGGTAGCCGTCCCTTGCAACCACACCCAGCCGTCGCCAGGGTGGAAGGGGCGGCGGACCTCCTGCAACGTCTCGTCTGCCCAGTCCTGCCGGAACTCCGTCCACTCGGGGGCGGGGGCGAGGTCGAAGGGACGCGGTTCCTCCACCAGCGCGCGGCGCAGGCCCTGTGCGACGAAGGGATGCATCCCGCCGTTCTCCGCGAGGTCGGTCAACAGCGAGGGCCCGTAGTACGCTCTCACGCCCGCCCGCAGGAATTGCGTCAGGGTGATCGTCGTGTCGCTGTAGCCGAGGAACGCCTTGGGGTGGGCGCGGATAAGGTTCAGGTCCAGGAAGGGCAGCAGCCGCACCGAGTCGTCCCCGCCGATGACGCTGACCATGCCGTGAATGTCCGGGTTGTGGAGCGCCCAGTGGAGGTCGTCGGCGCGGGCCTCGGGGTTGGCGTACAGGTACTCCGGGCCGCGCAGGGCGTTCGGGGCGGGCACGACCTCCCAGCCGAGGGTGCCCGCGACCTGCCGCACACCAGCGTGATAGCGGCCCATCACCTCCGTGACGAAACCGCTGCTCAGGCTGAGGGCCGCGACGCGGGAGCCGGGGACGAGGCGCGGGGGGCGGATGAAGTGGGGACTCACGCGGCCAGGGTACGGGGGGAACCGGGGGCGGAGATGCGCCGGGTGGCCTACCCAACCCTGCGGCGGCACAAAAAAAGCCGCCTCGTCGGGCGGTGATGGAAGGAATATAGCGCTCTATACGTCCGGCGTCAATCTATGCACGCGACTCTTTCAGGTCCAGCCACAGGTGGTGCTGTGCGTACACTGTCTCCCCGTGGCGCACCGCGTCGGGCTCGGTGCCCCACACCCGGAAGCCGTGGCGCTCGTAGAGGCGGCGGGCTGCGTCCTGAGTTTCTGTAACGGAGAGATGCAGGGAGGTCACGCCTGTCCAGGCGCGGGCTTGAGCGACGCCCGCCCCCACCAACGCCGCGCCCGCTCCCCGTCCGCGCGCTTCGGGGAGGACGGACACCCCCACGATGAGCGCCCGGTGCGCCAGAGTCGGCCGCGTCTCCCGCAGGACGGTGAGGATGCCGACGAGCCCACCCCCCTGAAAGGCGCCGAAGTTGACGACCTCCAACGTGGGGTCGAGCCGCGCGGCAATCTCGGACAGGGGCCGAGCCCCATACTCCCCGGCGGTCGTGACGAAGGCGAGGGGATCGTTTCGGAAACCGGCGAGGCGGACCTCACGGTAGGCGGGGGCGTCGGCGGCGGTGAGCACCCGGACGCTGAGGCGGGGGTCCTCAGGCACGGGTGGGGGCGGCCAGGGGGACGACCTCGGCCTCGGTGGGGCGCTCTTGGGCGGCGTGGCGGTCGCGCCAGTTCAGGACGTGACCGGAGTCGCGGACCCGGCGGGTGAGATTCAGGTCAAGGTCGGCGACGAGCCAGCCGGGGGTGTTCCACTCGCCCTCGGCGACGAGGCCGTCTTCCGGGAGGCCCAGGTCGGCGGGGGCGTACAGGGCGGCCTTTCCACTGGCCTGCTCGACCGCGTAGGTCCAGTCGGCGTCGGCGATCAGGGGGGCGTGGAGGGCGTACATCTGGTTTTCGAGGGCGCGGGCCATGCTCCCCACCCGGACGCGGGTGTAACCAGAGCGGGCCGCCGTGAAGGAGGGCACGACGAGGAGTTCCGCGCCCCCCTCGGCGAGGCGGCGGGCGAGCGCCGGGAACTCGCTGTCGTAGCAGATGGCGACGCCGAAGCGGGTGACCGACTCATCCTCCAGCCCCAGCTCGAAGACGCGCACGCCGGCGCCGGGGTCGATGCACCACTCCTCGGCCTCGAAGCGGGTCATCATCAATTTGTCCTGATGGGCGTGCGAGCCGTCCGGCCCGAAGACGAAGGCCCGGTTGACGAAACCCTCGCCCTCGGCGGTGGGGTAGCTCCCCGCCACGATGGTCACGCCGTGCGCCCGCGCCAGGCGGGAATACAGCGCCAGGAAGTCGGGTAATAAGGTTTGCAGGGCGGGCCGCATCCCGAGGATGTCGTGGTGCAGCTCGGTCGGCAGAAGGCTGACGAGTTCAAGGGAGCCGTACTCGGGAAAGACGAGGAGCCGCGCCCCCTGCCGCGCCGCGTCCTCCACCCAGGCCGTCACCTTCGCGGCGTAGGCCTCCCAGCCGGGGTGAAAGTCCACCGGGTACGCCGCCGCCGCCACACGCAGGACACTCATGGGAGGAGTGTACGTGCCGGAGGGGTGGGGAAGGATGGGCTCACCTCTGGCAAGGACAGATGAAGCGCGGCCCGGGGCGGGACGGGCTACCCTGGGGCATGGCGACGGGCGGCGGATTCGAGGACCTGACGGACGGCGAGGTCGAGCGGCAGGGCGACATGGAGCGGCACTGGGAGGAACGCCTGGAGGAGGAGCAGCGGACTACCGCCGAGCGTCTGCTGGAGGCTGGGCTCACGGGCACCCTCCAGATCGGCGACGGCTTCAGGTTCCGGTGGCTGCGCGGGGACGAGGTGATCGCCGAGTCCGACTTCCACCCGCGCTTCCCCGAGGCCTTCGAGGAGGCGGTGGCGCGGCTACCGACCTCCGGGCAGACCTGACGGGGGGACGGGCCTGCCTTTAAACTGCCCCGCATGAGCGGTCTCGTCTGGCTGGCCCTCGACGGTGTGGGCCACCCGCACGACGCGCCGCCGGGGTCGGTGTGGGAGCAGAGCCTCCCGACCCTGCGCCCCCTCGTGGAGGCGGGGCACGCGCTCGACGCGACGCTCGGGGTGCCGGGTCTGCCACAGTCGGGCACCGGGCAGACCTGCTGGCTGACGGGCCGGGACGCGGTGCGGCGGATGGGTGAGCACTTCGGGCCGCACCCGGGGCCCACCCTGCAAGGCCTGCTGCGCGCCCACGCCCTGCCCGTGCGGCTGGCCCGGGCGGGCGCGCGGGTGGCGCTGGCGAACCACTACCCCCCGGGCTACTTCGCGGCCCAGGCCCGCAGGCCCCGGGCGGGCTGCTTCCCCTTCTCCTTCCAGGCGGCGGGGGCGGAACTCAACCCCCCCGGAGTGCCCCCTGTTCCCGCGACCCTGGGCCTGGGGTACGCCGAGCCCTGGCTGGAGGTGATGCCCCCGGGCGAGATCGGGCGGCTCGGCGAGGAGCTGGCGCGCACTTCGGAGGAATACGACCTGCTCGCCTGCGACCTGTGGTTCGGCGACTTCCTGGGTCACCGGGGCCGCACCCCGACGCCGCCGGACGTCCTGCGCGCCGGGCGGGCCTACCTCGCACGGGTGGACGCCCTGTTGAGCGGCCTGCTGGAGGCGGGCACCTGGGTCGTGCTGACGAGCGATCACGGCAACCTGGAGAACCTGGGGGTCAAGGCCCACACCCTCGCGCGGGTGCCCTTCGCCGCCTTCGGTGGGCCGCCAGCCGGGGCGAACCCCCCCCGCGACATCATGGACGGGGGGCGCAGGATCGCCGGGTGGTTCGGCCTGGAAGACGACCCTTCCGGGAGCAAAAACGCTTGAAGCCCGCCCCGACGGCGTCCAGAAGTTATCCACAGACTTATCCACAACCCCTGTGGACAACCCGGGACCGCCCGGCGCCGTCGTCCCTCGGAGAGCGCCAATAAAAGCTGTTTGGGACGTTATTTCTCAGGGCTGTGAAGGCGGTGGAAGAGTTCCACAAAGTTATCCACAGGCAGGCGTCAACCTGTGGATAACTCGGGGGGCCACGCCTCTTTCGCCGCCCGGACGAAGGCGCGGACGCGCTCGGGAGCCTTGACTCCGGGGCCTGCCTCCAGGCGGCTCACGGCGTCCACTCCGGCGGGGCGCAGGGTGCGGACGGCCTGGGCCACGTTCTCGGGTCCCAGGCCTCCCGCAAGCCAGGCACCCGGGGGAAACACGTCTCGCAGGGCCGCCCAGTCGAGGGGCACCCCGCCGCCGGGCTCCGGGGCGTCGAGCATGGGGGTGACACCGGGGGGAGGGGGGGTCTGCCCGCCCGCGCCCGCCAGCAGGTCGGCGGGACGCAGGACGCGCAGCACGGGATAATACCGGGCCACCTCCCGGACGTAAAGGTCGGGCAGGGGGCCGTGGAGCTGCACGGCGCTCAGCCGCGCCCCCTCCGCCATGCGCAGCACCTCGTCGAGGCCCTGCCCCAGGAAGACGCCCACCCGGGCGACCGCCGGGCCCACGTTCAGCCCCGCCTCGCGCGCCACGGGCACGGAGACTCGCCGCCGACTGACGGGCGCGAAGATGAAGCCCAGGGCGTCGGCCCCCGCCTCGGCGGCGAGGACGGCGTCCTTCACGCTCGTGGTCCCGCAGACCTTGACCCGCACAGGGGCCGGGAGGGTCACGCGCGCTCCTCCAGGGCCGTCACGCGTGCCTCCAGCTCGCGGACGCGGCGGACGAGGGCCACGAGCAACAGGGCATAGTGGTCGTAGAGCTTGGGGCGCTCCAGGCGGGCCTCGCCGGACATCCACTCGCTGAGGAGCCGTTCGGACTCGCGCAGGACCTCCTCGTCCGGCACGTCGCGGAAGGGGCGCTCGCCGAGGATGGTCCGGGCAAAGTTGAGTTCGCGGTCGGGGTCGCTCATAGGGCCCCCATTGTGGCGCGCGGCGCGGCTCTCCCGCACCCCTCCGGCGGCGGGCGTTTTCTCAAGGTGGGCTTCCCCACCCGGCTGCAAGCACGGCGTAAGAGGTCCGTTCCTAGAGTGGGTTCCAGCGGCCCGGCCCCACGCCGGGAGCCCGCAGGAGGTCTCGCCGTGCTGCCGGAGCTTGTCCACCACCTCGAACGCCTGGGCCTCGACGCGGCCACGCCCCCCACGGCGCGGGCGTGGCGGGCCTTTCTGGAAGGGCTGGACGGCCTGCTCGCGGGAGCCGCGCCGTGGCAGCGCCAGGCGGTCGAACACTCGCCCAACCCGATCTTCGTGACCGACCGCCAGGGCCGCGTCCGCCACGCGAACCGGGCCTTCGTCGCCCTGTGCGGGGCCGAACGGGTCGGGGAGCCGGTCACCCGGCTGTGCCCGGACGAGGAGGCGGGTCGGCTGGCGGACCTGACCCGCCGGGTGCTCGGGGGCGAGGCGTTCGGGCGGGTGGAGCTGCGGCTGGGCACGGCGGACGGCTCGGAGCGCCACATGCTCTCGCGGCTGTACCCCCTGCGCGACGACGCGGGCGAGGTGCTGGGGTGCGTCTTCGCGGGCACCGACGTGAGTGAGCAGCGGCGCGAGGCGCAGGTGCTGCTCGCCCAGCGCCGCTCGTACGAGCGGGTCCTGAACGCGGTGCCCGCGCCGCTCGCCGTGTTCGACCGCGACCACCGCTACGTCTTCTGCAACCCCGCTGCTATTCAGAACGACGAGATCCGGGAGTGGATCATCGGCCGGGACGATGTCGAGTACTGTGCCCACCGGGGCTTCGACCCCGCCCTCGCCGAGAACCGGCGGCGGCACTTCGAGGAGGCCGCCCGGACCCGGCAGACGCTCTCCTGGGAGGAACGCCTCGCCACCCCGGAGGGCGGGGAGCGGCACTGGCTGCGCTGCCTGAGCCCGGTCTTCTCGGAGGCGGGGGACCTCGAACTCATGATCGGGTACGGGCTCGACATCGGCGAGCGCCGGCGGACGCTGGAGGCCCTCGGGCAGCTCAACGACGAGCTGGAGGAGGCCAACCGGCGGCTGCGGCACGACGCCCGGCACGACGCGCTCACCGGCCTGCCCAACCGCGCCCTCTTCAACGAGCGGCTGGCGCACACCCTGGCGCGGGCCCGAGCGGGGCAGGGCCCCGGCTTCGCGGTGCTGTTCCTCGACACCGACCGCTTCAAGGCGGTGAACGACTCGCTCGGTCACCCGGTCGGCGACGCCCTGCTCGTCGCGCTCGCCCGGCGGCTGCGGGCCGAGTTGCGCGCCACCGACACGGTCGCCCGGCTGGGGGGCGACGAGTTCACGGTGCTGCTCGAACCCGCCGGCGGCGTGGGGGACGCGACGGCGGTCGCCGAACGCATCGGGGCGGTGCTCCAGCGGCCCTTCGAGGTGGAGGGGCACGAGCTGACGATCTCGGTGAGCATCGGGATTGTGCCCGGCGACCGGGAGTACGGCTCGGCGGCGGAGGTGCTGCGCGACGCGGACATCGCCATGTACCGCGCCAAGGCGCAGGGCCGGGCGGGATATCAGGTGTTCAACGCCGAGATGCGCGCCGAGGCGCTGAACCTGATCACCCTGGAGCGCGACCTGCGCCGCGCCGTGCGGCAGGGGGAGCTGCGGGTGCTCTACCAGCCCATCGTGGCGGTGGGGACCGGGTGCACCGTCGGCTTCGAGGCGCTGCTGCGCTGGCAGCACCCCGAGCGCGGCCTGCTCTCCCCCGCCGACTTCCTGGGCGTCGCCGAGGAGAGCGGGCTGATCCAGGAGCTCGACCGCTGGGTGCTGCGCGAGGCGTGCGCGCAGGTTCGGGTGTGGCAGCGCCGGCTTCCCGCCGCCCCGCCCCTCACGCTCAGCGTCAACTTCTCGGGGCGGCACCTCGCGGCGCCCGACGTGTACACCGCCCTGAGCGCGATTCTGGCGGAGACGGGCTTCGACCCCCACGCCCTCAGGATCGAACTCACCGAGAGCGTCCTGCTGACACACTCGCAGACCACCCGCGAGACCCTGGAGCGCATCCGGCGGCTGGGCGTGGGGCTGCACATCGACGACTTCGGCACCGGGTACTCGTCGCTGGGTTACCTCCAGTCGTACCCCGTCGACGCCCTCAAGATCGACCGCTCCTTCATTGACCGGATGCTGAGCAGCCAGGGGAGCGCCGAACTCGTGCGCACCATCGTCAGCATGGCGAAGAACCTGGGGCTGCGGGTGGTCGCGGAGGGCATCGAGCTTCCCGCCCAGCTCGAACGGCTCCGGGCCCTGGGCTGCGACTACGGGCAGGGTTACCTCCTCTCCCGCCCGCTGACGCCCGAGCAGATTCCGGCCTTCCTAGCCGGGGGAAACGCCGTGGACCGGCCTGAGCAACTCCGCAACGCCGGGTAGCCGGCCTCACCCCCCGCCGGGCACCCCCGCCTCCGCGAAGGTCCGCATCTCGCGCAGGGTGGCAGCGGCGGCGAGGAGCAGCGGCGCGGCGAGGACCCCGCCCGTCCCCTCCCCCAACCGGAGGCCGAGGCGGAACATCGGCCTCAACCCCAGGTGCGCGAGTTGAGGGGCGTGCCCGACCTCCGCGCACTCGCCCGCCGGGAACAGGAAGCCCCGCAGGGCCGGGGCGAGCGCCACCCCGACGAGGGCGGCCGAGCCCTCCACGAAGCCGTCGAGAATGACCGCCCGCCGTGACGCCGCCGCCTGGAGCATCACCCCCAGCATCGCCGCGATCTCGAAGCCGCCGAGGTCGGCGAGGACGCCCAGGGGGTCGCCGGGGTCGCTGCCGTTCCGGGCCAGGGCTCGCCGCACCGCCTCCACCTTGCGCCCCAGGGTCACGTCGTCCACCCCCGTCCCCCGGCCCGTGACGAGCGCGGGGTCCCGGCCGAGCAGCCGGGCCGTCATCGCGGCGGCGGGCGTGGTGTTCCCGATCCCCATCTCGCCGGGGACGATCAGGTCGGCGCCCTCCTCGATGGCCCGGCGAGCGAGGGCCGCGCCCGCCAGGATCAGGGTGGTCGCTTCCTCGCGGGTCATGGCCGCCTGACAGCGCAGGTCGCGGGTGCCCCGCCGCACCGCCGCGCGCACGAGGGCGGGAGAAGGGGGCAGGTCGGCGTTCACCCCCGCGTCCATCACGTACACCCGCGCCCCCACCGTCCGGGCGATGGCGTTCACGGCGGCGCCGCCCGGCCCGGCGGGGGTGTCAGCCAGGAAATTCGCCACCATCGCGGGGGTGACCTCGGGGGGGTAGGCGCTCACCCCGCCCCCCTCCGTGTCAGGTTGGGCGACCCCGTGGTCCCCTGCCGCCACGATCACCGCCACCCCGCGCGGGTGGGGCCGGTCCGTTCCGAACACGCCCGCGAGCCGCACCCCCAACTCCTCCAGGTCGCCGAGGGCCCCGGCGGGCTTGGTGAGTTGCGCCTGCCGCGCGCGGGCCGCGTCCATCGCGGCGGAGTCGGCGGGCTGGACGGCGTGGACGAGGGCGGCGAGTTCGGGGGGGCAGGGGGGGGTGGGCATGGGGCTCCTTCGGGGGAAGTGGTTAGTGGGGAGTGGTCAATGGGAAAGGCGCGGGCTTGAGCCGAACGGGCAGCCCGCTGACGAGCAGCCACGCCTCGTCGCTCGCGGCGGCGGCCCGCTGGTTGACCCAGCCGAGCACGTCCCGGAAGCGGCGGGCGAGGGCGTTGTCGGGGACGATGCCGAACCCCACCTCGTTCGTCACGAGGACGGTGAGGCCCCCTCGCGCGCGGGCGGCGGCGAGCAGGGCGCCCGCGCGGGCGAGGATGGCGTCGTCGTCCAGATCGGCCAGCAGCAGGTTGCTCACCCACAGGCTCAGGCAGTCGAGGAGGACGGTCGGGGTGGAGGCGGCGCGCAGGGCGGCGGGAACGTCGAGCGGTTCCTCCACCGTCAGCCAGCCTGCCGGTCGGTCGGCCCGGTGGCGATTGATGCGGTCTTCCATCTCCGCGTCGAAGGCCTGGGCGGTGGCGAGGTAGGTGACGGTCTCGCCGGAGGCGGCGGCCCGCCGCTCGGCAAAGGTACTCTTGCCGCTGCGCGCCCCTCCAGTGACGAAGACGATCACGTCCCCTCCCCGGCGAGCCGCTGGATCAGGGGCCAGTCGAGGCTCGCCTTCACCCGGGCGGCGATGGCGTCGAGGCGAGCGTCCAAGCTGTCGAGCGCCCGGGGAGGAGTCAGGCTTGCCCAGCCCAAGAAACGTTCGAGGTAGGCGGGGTTTTCGAGCAGGCCGTGGAGATAGGTGCCCCGCACGTTGCCCGATCTCCAGAGCAGGCCCGGGGCGAGTTCCTGCACGCCCGGCCCGGCGACGGTCCGCCCGTGGTGAATCTCGTACCCGCTCAGCCTCAGCCCCGTCTCCGCGTCGGTGAGGGTGGTGAGCAGGGTGGTCTTCTCGGAGGCGAACTCGGTCGAGAGGTCGAGGAGGCCGAGGCCGGGCACCTCTCCCCCACCCTCCACGCCGTGCGGGTCGCCGACCGTGTGGCCGAGCATCTGGAGGCCGCCGCAGACGCCGAGGACCGGCACCCCGGAGAGCGCGGCGCGGGTGACGGCCCCCGCCAGCCCGGCTGCGCGCAGCCACGCGAGGTCAGCGGCGGTGCTCTTGCTCCCCGGCAGGATGACCGCGCGGGCGCCCTCCATCCCGGCGGGCGTGGACACCCAGCGGGCGAGCGGGCCCAGCGGGGCGAACTCGTCGAGGTTCGACACGCGCGGCAGCCGGGCGATGGCGACGAAGCCGCCGTCCGCCCCTGCCTGCGGGCCGTCGAGCGCCACCCCGTCCTCCTCGGGCAGGGGGAGGTCGAGCATGGGCACGACGCCGACGGTGGGCACGCCGGTCTGTGCCTCCAGCCACTCGGGGGCGGGCGAGAGCAGCCGGGGGTTGCCCCGGAAGCGGTTGAGGACGAAACCGCGCACAAGGGCGCGTTCCTCGGGCGTGAGGCAGTGCCAGGTGCCGAGGAGGTGGGCGAAGGCCCCACCCCGGTCGATATCGCAGGCGAGGAGGACCCCGGCGCGGGCTTCGAGCGCTACCCGCATGTTCACGATGTCGCTGGAGCGCAGGTTGACCTCAGCGGGGCTGCCTGCCCCCTCGATGACCACCACGTCGTACTCGTCCAGGAGGCTGTGCAGCGCCTCGCGGACGTGCGGCCACAGGTGCGCCTTGCGCTCGCGCCAGCCCAGGGCGGTCAGGTCGGGGTCGGCGCGGCCCAGCAGGACGACCTGGGAGCGGGTGTCGGCCTCGGGCTTGAGGAGGACGGGGTTCATCCGCACGTCGGGGACTACTCGCGCCGCCCGCGCCTGCACGAGTTGCGCCCGGCCCATCTCCAGCCCGGCGGGGGTGACGCCCGCGTTGTTGCTCATGTTCTGGGCCTTGAAGGGGGCCACCCGGTAGCCCTCGCCCACGAGCGCGCGGCAGAGGGCGGCGGCGAGGTAGCTCTTGCCCGCGTTACTCGTGCAGCCCTGAATCATGATCGCCCTACCCATGTCGGCCTCCCCCCGGCACATCCCGCACGGCCATCACCAGGCGCGCGTTCTCCTCCGGCAGGCGGGTGGACACACGGATACGGTCGGGCAGGCCGTAACTCGCGCAGTCCCGGACCTTCACGCCGCGCTCCAGCAGATCCTCCGTGACGCGTGAGGCGTCCCCGACCCTCAGGGTGAGGTACGGGGTGCCGTGGTGCTCGACCGGGCCGAAGTTCGAGAGCGCCGCCGCGAGGACGCGCGCTTCCCGGGCCACGCGGGGCAGCGTTTCCCCCAGAAACCCCTCCCCCTGGGGCAACGCGGCGAGGACGGCGGCGGTCGAGGCGGGGAGGTGCCACGCGGGGGCCAGGTTGTCGAGGCGGGCGGCCACCTCCGGGGAGGCCAGCGCGTAGGCGGGCCGCGCGCCGACGAGCCCGTGCGCCTTGCCGGGCGAGAGCACCCGCACCACGGCGGGGTGGGGGGGTAGGGTCGGGGCGGCGGTGAAGGGTGCGTACGCCTCGTCCACGATCAGGAGCGCCCCGGCGGCGTGGCAGGCGTCGGCGAGGCGGCCCAGTTCCTCCGCCGTGTGCGCGTGCCCGGTGGGGTTGTGGGGGTGCCCGACGTACACGAGCGACACCCCGGGCGTGATTCCGGCGACAGCCCGCTCAGACGTCGTCACCCGCACCCCGGCGCCGACGAGAGCGGCGGCGCGGGCAAGTTCGCCGAAGGGGGCATGAACGCTCAGCAAAGTTCCGCCTGGCGGCAGGAAGGCGCGGGCGAGGCGATGCAGCAGGTCGGACGCGCCCACCGAGAGGGCCACCCCCTCCGCGTCCCAGACGTGCCACCCGGCGAGGCGGGCCCGCACGTCCCGGTAGGTCGGGTCGGGGTAATGGGCGTGGTCGGCGGCTCGAATCGCCTCCACGAGAACGGGGTTGGGACCGTACGGGGTGGCGTTCACGCTGAAATCCAGCCCGGTGAAGGGGCGGGAGGTCGGCCCGCCGTGTGGGGCGCGGGGCAGGAGGGGCGGGAGGAGGTCGGTCACCTACGCCCCCTGCGGGGTGCGGGCAGCAGCAGCGAGAGCACGGCGAGCGCGAGCGTCCAATGGGCAAGGCGCAAGGCGCGTGGCACGTCTGCCGCCTCCGGGTCCCGTCCGCCCGAGTTCAAAACGTACACCCCCCGCTTGTCGAGCCGCACCCCGAGCGCCCCCGCGAAGGCGCTCATGGGATGACCCGCGTTCGGGCTGGGGGTGGCGGGGGCGTCCCGCCGCCACCCCCGCCACGCGCCGGGGAGATCCAACCCCGCCGGAAGGGCCGCGAGGACCGCGCACAGGGCCGTCAGCCGGGCGGGCGCGAGGTTGAGGAAGTCGTCGGCGCGGGCAGCAGGCTTCCCCGCGTGTTCGAGGTCGGGCGTGCGGTAGCCCCATATGGCGTCGGCGGTGTTCGCGTACCGGTAGAGGGCGGCGAGGGGCAGGCCGCCCGCGCGAAACATCAGCAGGGGCGCCACCACGCTGTCCGAGAGGTTCTCCGCGAGGCTCTCGACGCAGGCGCCCGCCACCTCCGCCTCGCTCAACTCTCCCGTCTCCCGGCTGACGAGGTGCCACGTGAGAAGCCGCCGCGCCTCAGGGAGATGCCCGGCGGCGAGGGCGGCGTGGACTTCCCCCACCGCCCCGAACAGGGCCCGCCGCGCGAGGAGGGGTTTGAGGAGAACGCCGCGCGTGACCCAGGCGCCCGCAAGGCGTTCGGCCAGCCACCCCGCGCCCGCCGTCAGGCCCGCCCCGAGGGCCCACCACGCGCCCCCCTCGGTGAGTTGCCCCAGAGGTGTCCTCGCGCGCCAGCGGCCCCGCGCCCCCTTCAGGAAAGTTCCCATCCAGACCACCGGATGCACGCTCGCGGGCGGCTCCCCCAGCATGTCCAGCGCGAGGGCGAGGAGGAGGGCCGACCGCCTCCCCCTCACCCGCAGGTCCCCGCCAGACGGCGCCTCCATCAGCGGGTCCGTCCCGTGGGGCGGCGGGCAGGTGAGGACACGGGGAGCCCACCTCCACCCTCTGCCCGGAGCCGTTCACCCGGGCGTAAGCGGCCCGCACCGGCGAGAGGATGAGGACGCGGTGCTGGAACTCGTGTCCGTGCAGGACGGTCCCCAGCGGGGCGGGCGGCGAGGTCGGGCCGCCTCACGCGGGGGCCCCCAGGGTCGTGAGTTCCGCCCCCAGCGCCCCGGCGAGTTGCGCCGCCCGGCCCAGCCGCACGTGCCCCGTCTCGGTGTCCACGACGAGGGCGGACACGCCGCGCAGGGCACGGGCCGCGCTGAGAGCGTCGGCCCAGGCGTCCCCGCCCGCCGTGAGCGGCACATTCGCCCGCCCGTCGGTGAACAGGACGAGCTGCGCCCCCCGCTCCCCCACCAGCACCTCGGCGGCGAGGGTCAGGGCGTGGGCGAGGGGGGTGCGGCCCCCGGTCGGCGCGGCGGTAATGGCAGCCTCGGCGGCCTGCGGGTTGGGGGTGAAGCTGAGGGCAAGCGTGGCCCCCGTCGCCCGGAAGGTCACCAGGGCCACCCGGTCGCGGCGCGTCTGCTCGTGTAGGAGGCCGAGCATCGCCCCCTTCACCGCCCCCATCCGCTCGCGCGTGCCCATGCTGCCGCTCGCGTCCGCGACGAAGAGGACTCGCCGCCCGCCCGTCTCCTCGCGGACAGGGGCGTGGAAGTCCTCACGGCGCAGGGTGACCATGCCGCCCCCGCCGACCGCCGTGCGGGTCAGGGCGGCGCGCAGGGTGTCGGGAACGGCGAGGGTGACGGGCTGGGGGTCGGGGACGGCGCGGACGGTGCGGCCTGGGGTGCCCTCGCCCCGACCCGCGCCCGGAGCGGCGGAGACGGGCGGGAGGTTGAGGCGGGCGGTGTTCGCGGTGGGCGCGAAGACCTCCTCGGGGCCGTCCGTCGAGGGGACCTGTGAGGATTCCTGCGGCATGTCCGTCTGGGGTGGTGGAGTCTCCTGCGGCGGAGCGGGCAGTGGGGGTGGCAGCGGCGGCGTCCTGGGATCACGGCGGTGCGTCAGCACGAGGGGCGCGACGCGGTGCAGGTCGCCTTCCCGCACCTCCTCCCGGCCCTCCAACGCGGCAAGAGCCCGTGCGGCCCGGTGCAGCACGAGGTCGCCACGCAGGCTCCGCACCCCCGCCCCGGCACTCAGGGCGGCGATGGTGTCCAGGAGTCCATCCGGCATGACGACACGAGGCAGCCGGACACGGGCGGCGGCGAGGCGTGCGGCGAGGGTTTCCTCCTCCCCTCGCCACTCCTGCACGAAAGCGGGCGGGTCGGCCTCGAAGCGCATCCGTCGCCGCACGATCTCCGCCCGCTCCCCTGGCGCGGCGGGCGCCTGCACGTCCACGCACAGCCCGAAGCGGTCGAGGAACTGAGGGCGCAGCCCTCCCTCCTCCGGGTTCATGGAGCCGACCAGGGCGAGGCGGGCGGGGTGCTCGGCGCTCAGGCCGTCGCGCTGCACCCGGTTCACCCCCATCGCCGCCACGTCGAGGAGCACGTCCACGAGGTGATCGGCGAGCAGGTTCACCTCGTCGATGTAGAGCACGCCGCCGTGAGCGGTGGCGATCAATCCTGGCCGCAGCCGCACCTCGCCCCGCAGCGCCGCGTCGAGGTCGAGGGTGCCCACCACCCGGTCCTCGGTCGCCCCGAGGGGCAGGTTGACGAAGGGGGCGGGCGTGCCGTCCGGTGCGGGGGGCAGCAGGGCCGCGAGCCCGCGCGCCGCCGTGCTCTTCGCCGCGCCCCGGTCGCCCCGGATCAGGACGCCGCCGATGTCGGGCGAGACGGCCAGCAGCGAGAGGGCCAGCACGAGGTCCGGCTGGTGGGCGACGGCGGAGAGGGGGTAGAGGGGAACGGTCATGGGCGACCCCCCGGTATTAACGCAGGATGGGCGCCTGTGGATAGGAGGTGACGCTCTCGTCGAGCGTGACCAGCCGCAAGCCTTCCTCCAACGCCTGCGCGACGAGCATCCGGTCGAAGGGGTCGCGGTGGGCCCAGTCGAGCGCCTCGGCCCTGATGGCGTGCGCTGGCATGATGTTCAACACCTCGGCACCCAGGCTGGCGGCCACTGCGGGAAAGTCGGTCAGGAGTGGGGCGGCCTCGGGCAACTTTCCCGCGTGGTGTTTGATGGACATCTCCCAGGCATTGACAGCACTCAGGATGATCTGATGCTCCGGGTCGAGCAGTCGGGCGCGCAGGGAGGAGGGCAGAAGGTCGGGTTTGAGCGTCACCCACAACAGGATGTGGGTGTCGAGGAGCAGCCTCACTCCCAGTCCGCCAGTTCTTCCTCACTGAGAGGGCGCATGGACTCGCGGGCGAAATCCTCGGTAATTTCGACCTGTCCGGCCAGGAAGCCGAACTCACGCTGCCGGGTCGGCGCCAGAGGCACGAGGCGTGCGCTGGGTTTCCCAGCCCGGGCGATAATGATCTCCTCTCCCCGCTCCGCACGCTCCACCAACTTTGAGAGGTGTGTCTTGGCTGCATGGATGTTGACGATCTCAGGCATGAGCTAAGCTTAGTCGAACTGACCCAAAGGAACGTGAGGGCGCTCATCCCCCCACCCGCCCCACCTCGCCCCGCCCCTCCAGCAGCCCCTCGCTCTCGGCGAGGAGGTTCTGGAGAGCGTTCAGCGTCTCCGCCTCCGGCCTCCACAGCTCGCGGGCGTGGGCTTCGAGCAGTCGCCCGGCGATGGCATTCAGCGCCCAGGGATTCGACTCGCGCAGGAAGGCCTGGTTCTCGGGATCGAGGGCGTAGGTCTGCGCCACCCCCTCGTACATGAAGTCGTGGGCAATCTGTGCCGTCGCGTCGAAGCCGAAGAGGTAGTCCACCGTCGCCGTCTGCTCCAGCCCGCCCTTGTAGCCGTGGCGGCGGATGCCGTCGAGCCACTTGGGATTCACCACCCGCGAGCGGTACACCCGCAGCGCCTCCTCCCCCAGGTCACGCACGCGCGCCCGCTCGGGGTTCGCCGTGTCCCCGAAGTAGTGCCGGGGCTGGGCGCCGCTCAGGGACCGGACCGACGCGATCATCCCGCCGAAGAACTGGAGGTAGTCGTCGCTGTCGAAGAGGTCGTGTTCGCGGTTGTCCTGGTTGTGCAGCACGAGCTGGGTGACGGCGAGGCGGGCGCGGAAGTCCTCGCGGGCGTCCGTTCCGGCCTCGGCGGCGGTGTAGGCGTACCCGCCCCAGTTGACGAAGGTGCGCGCGAAATCCGCGTCATCCTTCCAGTTCCCCTCGTTGATCAGGTCGAGCATGCCCGCCCCGTAGGTGCCCGGCGCGCTGCCGAAGAGGCGGTAAGCGGCGCGTGACTGCGCCTCCTCAGGGGGCAACTCGGCGAGGCGGCCCGCCAGGTCGGCGAGGTAATGCTTGCGCGGGTAGTTCTGTTCCTGGGGCTCGTCGGCCTGCATGGCGAGGTTCACCGCCTCGTCGAGCAGGGAGATCAGGTGCGGGAAGGCGTCGCGGAAAAAGCCGCTGATGCGCACCGTCACGTCGATGCGGGGGCGGCCCAGCTCCTCCAGCGGGATGAGTTCGACCCCCGTCAGGCGGCGGCTCTGCGGGTGCCACACGGGCCGCGCGCCGAGCAGCGCCAGAATCTGCGCCACGTCGTCCCCCTGCGTCCGCATGTTGCTCGTGCCCCAGACGCTGATGGCGACGTGTTCGGGGTAGGCGCCCGCCTCCTTCAGGTGCCGCTCCAGCACCTCCCGCGCGAGGTTGCTCCCCACCGTCCACGCCGCCTGCGAGGGCAGGGCGCGCGGATCGACGGCGTAGAAGTTCCGCCCGGTCGGCAGGATGTGGGCGAGGCCGCGAGAAGGAGCGCCGCTTGGCCCGGCGGGGACGTAGCGCCCCGAGAGGCCCGCGAGCAGGTGGGTGATCTCGTCGGTCGTGGCGTCCAGATTGGGTTTGAGCACCCGGCAGGCGTAATTGAGTGTGGCGGGCAGAGTGCCGAAATGGTCCAGCGAACCCAGCGTGAGGGCGAGCGCATCAGGGACAGCAGCGGGGTCGAAATTTCGTGCCTGGAGCGTCTGGTAGAGGTGCAGCGCCAGTTCGTCGATGAGTTCGAGCGCGTCGCCGTGGGTCAGGACGGGGCGGCCCGCGAGGTCGCTGAGGTCTGGAGTTTTGCTCCCTCTCCCCTCGTGGGACTGGTACAGCTCCGAAGGAGAGAGGGCCGGGGTGAGGGGGCCCATCCGCGACTCCCCCGTCAACCTCCCCCCCGGACTGTCCAGCAGCGCCCCCAACTCCAGCCCCAGCACCCCCGCGAGCCCCGCGTGCAGCCCCGGCACCTCGGCGTTCGCCAGCCGTGTCAGGGCGCGCAGCATCTCGGGTAGCTGTTCGCCGCGCGGCGGCTGCCCCAGCACGTGCAGCCCGTCCCGAATCTGCGCCATGCCCAGTTCGCACAGGTAGCCGTCGATGTCTTCAAGCAGGTGCGCCACGTCGGGGCCGTTCATCTCGGTCAGGGTGACGGGCACGCCCTCGGGGGTGAAGGCCTCGTCCCACTCGTGCACGTGGTCGCCGTGGTCACGCCGCAGCATAGTGCCCAGGTCCGTGCCCAGGTTGGCCCGCTGCACGAGGTCCCAGATCTGCCCCTGAAGGAGCGGCAGCTTCGAGGGGTCGAGGAGTTCGAGCTGGTAATACTCGTCCACCAGCGCGGCGAGTTCGGCAAGCGGCCCGTAGGTGTCGGCCCGGGTCAGCGGCGGCGGCAGGTGGTCGAGGACAGTCGCGTGCGCCCGCCGCTTGGCCTGGGTACCCTCGCCCGGGTCGTTGATGACGAAGGGGTAAAAGAGGGGCAGGTCGCCCAGCAGGGAGTCGGGGAAGCATTTCGCGCTCAGCCCTACCCCCTTGCCCGGCAGCCATTCGAGCGTGCCGTGCTTGCCGACGTGAACGATGGCGTCCGCGCCGAAACCCCCCTGCTCGGGAGGCTCGCGCAGCCAGCGGTACAGGGCGTGGTAGTGGTGGGTGGGCGGCAGGTCGGGCGTGTGGTAGATCGCGTCCGGGTCCATGCCGTACCCGCGCGGCGGTTGCAGGGCGACAAACATCTTGCCGAGGTACAGCCCGGCCAGGGCGAGGGCGCCGTCGTGGACGTAGGCCGACCCCGGCGCCTCGCTCCACTGCTGCCGCATCCGGCGTTGCTGTGAATCGGGGAGGTCGGCGAACCACGAGCGGTAGAGGTCCGCCGGGACGTGCGCGGCAGCCTGCGCGAGTTGTCCGGGCGTGAGTTGCGTCGTGTCATACGTCGTGCGCGCGAGGAGGGCGTGCATGAGTTCGTCGCTCGTGTCCGGCAACTCGCCCACGTCGTACCCTTCGGCCTCCAGCGCGCGGAGGATGTGCAGGAGGGAGGCGGCAGAGTCGAGCCCCACGGCGTTCCCCACCTGCGACGCCTTCGCGGTCGAGTTGGTGAAGACGAAGGCAAGCCGCTTTTCGTGGTTCGGCAGGTGACGCAGGCGGGCGAGCCGGACGGTGATGCCAGCGAGGCGGGCAGTGCGTTCGGGATCGGCGACGAGGCGCGCGGCGTCCCCCGCCTCCTTCTCCTTGAAGGCGAAGGGCACGCCGATGATGCGCCCGTCGAACTCGGGGAGGGCGACGTTCATAGCCGTGTCAAGTGGGTTCAGCCCCCGCGCGCTCGTCTCCCAGGGGCCGCGCGCCCCGCCGCTCGTGATGCCCTGCACGACGGGCACGCCCAGCCGCGAAAGCGCGCCGACGTTCGCCCCCGCCGCCGTTACGTCCCCCGCCTGCACGTCGGCCATAGCGAAGGAGAGGGTGGAGATCAGGGCGTCTATCTGCCCCCGCAGCAGGCCGAAGGCTTTCGGGTCCCCGTTCCCGTCCACGTCCTTCAGGCTAGTCGTGAAGACGGGCAGGGCATCAGCCCCCGCCTCATCGAGTGCAGTGACGAGCGCATCGACAAAGGCCGTATTGCCGCTCAGCGCGTGCGCCCGGTAGAGCAGGACGCCGACGGCGGGGCGGCCCGGGGTGCGGAGCCGCTGCCAGTCCTCCAGCGTCGCGTTCTCCGGCAGGTCGGGGTGATGGATGCCGTGTTCGGGCAGGGCAAGGGGCGGCTGGGCCCCGTACCCCGTCAGCCGCAGCGTGTCGCTGAGGGACAGCAGGAGTTCGCGCGTGTTCTGCCACCCGCTCGCGGCCAGGTACGCCCGCGCCGTGTCGAGCGTGTGCGCGGGCGCGAGGCTGAGGGCCGCCAATTCCGTATCCGGCTCATTCGTGCCGCTGACAAGGAGGAGGTGTTGCCCTGCCCGGCGCACGTGGTCGAGCAGCAGTTCCGCCCCCGGCACCGCCGAGAACTTCCCGTGAATCCGCACGAGGACGATCTCGGCCTGCCCCACCGCACCGGAAAGCAGCGTCGCCATCTGCGCCTCCGAGCGGACGCCGCCCAGCGCCACCCCCGTCAGCGGGCCGAAGTCGGGGGGCAAGGTCTCCTGCGCCGCGCGGAGGTTGAGGAGGTCCGTGTCCGCATGGGTCAGGAAGGCGAGCCCGGAAAGTTCGGCGGGTGCGTCCGGCGTGGCGAGGGGCAGGGGGACGGTCCCGGCAGGCGCGCCCCCCGCCGCGTCCCACGCGTAATAGTTGAAGGTGTACTCCACGAGTTCGGGCGGAGGCGGCAGATACCCGTCCGCGCTGAGCATCGCCTCGATGTAATCGAAGATGGCGCGCACCAGCCACGCGTCGTTCACCGAATGGAACCACACGTCGTGCCCGTCGAAGACGAGGTGGGCCACGTTGGCGAGCGAGCAGGGCCCCAGGCAGCCCCCCTTGGTGAGGTGGACGGCGTTCCTGATCTTGCGCCGGGTCCACTCCTCCTTGTAGACCTCGACGGGCGCGGCGGCGTACCCCTTATCCGTCCGACCGCAGCAGCAGCCGTGGAAGCAGTAACTCAGGTGCCCGCGCTTGCGGACCACGTTGATCGTGCGCCCGTCGGCCCGCGTCACGCGCTGTCTGGAATTGGTTTGCCGGGACGTGCTCATGCGGGCTGTCCTCCCCGTATTCCCAGGCGGCTCCAGACCCGCAGGGCGACGAGGGCCCCGAACACCACGAGGCCAAGGGGACCAGCCACCCCGCCGAGGTCCACCGCCGCGAAGCCCGAGAGGGCGAACAGCATGGAGAGTCCCACGACCATCCACCCCATCGCCCGTGAGGCCAGTGCGGAGCGGCGGGGGTCCGCATTCCGCCCCCTCTGAAGCTGCGCGGCGAGCAGGCCGTCGAACCCGTCCGCCAGCACCATCCCGAGCGTGAAGGTGAGCCCCAGGAGGAGCGGCGGGACGCTGTGCGCGAGCGAGAGCGCGGCGAGCTGGCTGCTCGTCTCCATGCCGACCGCCAGCAGCAGCCCCACGACGAACGGCCCGGCGGTGAGCAGGGGCGAGGAGCGGTGGGTGTGCGGAGCGGCGGGACGCGACAGACGCCAGAGGTTCAGCCCCGCCACCCCCAGGAAGAGGTACGGGGCGAGGCCGTCCAGCCCGAACCCTTCCCCCAGATCCCCGACCAGCAGCGCCAACACGGTCACGACGAGCCCGTGCCCCAGCCCGAAGAGCACGCCGGTCCAGCGGCTCGGCCGCAGCCGCGCGAAGCCGTCGATGGCCGCGAGGTGATCGGCGTCGAGGCCGTGCCGCAGCCCCAGCGCGAAGACGAGGGCGAGGGTGAGGGTCACCGGCTCCTCCCGAGGGGGCGCATCAATGCTCGATTCCCGCCTGCGCGCCGATCCCCGCGTTGTAGGCGTGCTTGACGGGCTGAATCTCACTCACGGTGTCGGCGAGTTCGATCAGTTCCGGCAGCGCGTCCCGCCCGGTGATGACGACGTGGAGCCCCGGGTCACGGGCTCTCAGGATCGCCTCCACGTCGGGCCAGGCGACCCAGCCGAACTTGAGGGGGTAGGTGAACTCGTCGAGGACCACGAGGTCGTATTCCCCGGAGAGGATCGCCGCCTTCGCCAGCTCCCAGCCGTGCGCGGCAAGATCGGCGGAGTTCTCCAGGTCGCGCGAGCGCCAGGTGAAGCCATCGCCCAGCCCCTCGTACTCCAGCCCCAGCACGTCGAGGGTGCGGTGCTCGCCGAATTTCGCGTTCTCATGCTTGAGGAACTGGAAGAGCCGGACCCGCAGCCCCCGCCCGTGCGCCCGCATCATCAGGCCCAGGGCGGCGGTCGTCTTGCCCTTGCCCCTGCCGGTGTTCACGATCAAAAGGCCCCGGCGCCCCCTGGAGAGGTCCTCGCGCTTCTGGTGGGAGTCACGGGCCTCGGCGAGTTCTCGCATCGCGGCCTCGCGGCGGGTGGCGGTCTCGGGGTCGGTCATTTCAGCGCCTCCGGGTGCAGCCACCGGATCAGGGCGCGCAGGGCGTCGGGCAGGCGGGGACCCGGGCGCGAGAGGGCGTCGCGTTCCTCGGGGTTGGGGGTGTACACGCGCCCGGCACGAATGGCCTGGAGCCCCGCCCAGCCGGGGCGGGTGCGCGCCTCCGCCAGCGGCACACCGACCATGACCTGCGGGTTCGCCTGCACGATGAGTTCGGGGTCGATCTTGGGGAAGTCCCCCAGCCGCGCGGGCACGATGGTCCGCCCCCCCGCCTTGGTGATCAGCGTGCCGATGAAGGAGTTCGGGCCGACGGAGTATGGCGCGGGGTCCACCTCGTAGTACGTGCTCACCTTGGGTAGCCGGGCAACCGTGGCCTGAAGGGTGTTCAGCTCGCCGCGCATCCGGGTGATCAGGTTCAGGGCCGCCGCCTCCCGGTTCGTGAGCTTGCCGAGCACCCCGATCTTCTCGAAGACCTCGTTGTACGTCTGGGCGCTGCCTCCGTACACGGTCAGGCCTGCCTGCTCCAGCTTCTGGGTCAGCCGCGAGCTGCTCGACTCGTCCGCCAGCACGAGGTCGGGCTTCAGCGCGAGGATCGCCTCGATGTCCGGCTGGAAGGCACTGCCCACCTTGGGGAGCCTGTCGGTGACCGCCCTGGGATAATTGCTGAAGCGGTCCACCGCCACGAGCCGTTCCCCCGCCCCGAGGGCCACGAGCGTTTCCGTGTGGCTCGGCAGCATGGAGACGATGCGCCGGGGCTCGCGGGTCAGGGTGACGGTGCGCCCCAGGTCGTCCCTGACCGTGAGGGGGTAGGAGGTGGCGAGGCCAGCGCCGGACAGCAGGGCGGAGAGGGTGAGCAATCGGGGAAGGTGACGCATGGGGAGAACTCCGGCGTGCGGGGCGGGCAGCGGGAGGGGGCGCACGGCGAAAGCCCGCTCCAGCCGGGGCCGGAGCGGGCATCACGGCGCAGGGCCGGGGGATGCGCGGTCGAAGCTGGCCCTCTAACGGCGAGAGGTGCCTCCGTCTGGAGGCGTCCCTGGGTGGCATTCGGGCTTGCGGGGCCAGGAGCCCGCTTACCGTTGCGCGACAGCGCCGGACTCTCACCGGACTTCCCCGACACCAGGTTCGGGCAGGGTAACAGAGGAAAGGGGGTCAAAGGCAACCCGGGGGACAATTCGGAACCTCACCCGGGCGGACACAGGGCCGTCAGCCACCAGTCTTCCCCCGCTCGCCGCAGGGTGGCAACGGTGCCGGGTGGGGCGGCGACGGCACGCAGACCGACGGTCAGGCGCAGGGCTGCCCGGACGGGCCCGGCGTGGGTGAAAGCGACGACCTCGCCGGAATCGGGAAGGGTGGCGAGCCACTCCCAGACGCGGGCATGGAAGGCCCGGCCCGTCTCCCCTCCCGGAGCCCCACCGTCCGCGCCGGGGTCATCCAGAGCGTCGATCCAGGCGCGCGGCGCGTCCCCGAACGTCTCCTCCAACTCCGCCCAGGTCCGCCCCGCTATGACACCAAAGCGGGCCTCCGCAAGGGCCGGGGTGGGAACGGCCTGAGTGAATCCGGCGAGCATGGCAGTCTCACGCGCACGGCGGCTGGGGGAGGTGAAGGCCGCCGCGTGCGTGGGCAGGCGCAGGGTTCGGGCGAGGTCGCGACCTTCCGGGGAGAGCGGCGCGTCCTCGTCCTCGCCGGGATAGCGGCGCTCGGCGTTGGGAAGGGTGGGCGCGTGGCGGACGAGGTGGAGGGTCAGCACGCCCTCACCCCCGCCCCCATGCGAAGGCGCACAGGGCGGCGAGTTCCGCCGTCACGACGACGAGCCCGTAGGTGTCGCCGTTCAACCCCCCGCCGAGCCGGGCGGCGGCGAAACGGGCGACGAGGAGCGCGGCGGCGAGCCCGGCGAGGGTGGCCACCCACGCGCCCGGCAGCAGCAGGGCGGGCAGGGCGATCAGGAACGCGGCCCCCCAGCGCCCCTCCCGCGAGTGGGCCCCCAACGACTCCTGCCGCGCGGCCGGGTACAGGTTCATGGGCGCGAGGAGCACCGTCCGCGCCACCACCGCCGCGACGACCGGGGCATAGGCGGGGATCGGCGCGGCCAGCAGACTCCACAGGGTCAGCAGCGCGAGTACGCCGACGGCGAGGCCGAACGCCCCCACGTGCACGTCCCGCAGAATCTCCAGCCGCCGCTCGGGGCTCTTCATGGCGAACAGGGCGTCGGCGCTGTCCACCAGCCCGTCGAAGTGCAGCATCCCCGTGACCGCCAACCATGCCCCCACCGCCAGGGCCGACTGCACCCCGTCCGGGAGGGGCAACGGGAACCACAGCAGGAGGGCCACCACCCCGCCCACCGCGTACCCGGCGAGCGGGTAGTAGGCGCTCGCCCGCGCGAAGTCTCCTTCCCTCACCTCGCGCACGTGCGGCAGGGGCAGCGTGGTCAGGAAGGTCAGCGCGAGGTGGGCGGCGTCGAGTTGGCGCCGCCAGGGGGAGCGGGGGTCGGTCATGGACGAATCACGAGGGGGATGGTGGCACAGGGAGGCGGTGGATGCTGGGCGAGCGGGGCGTTTCGCTCCTCCCCCTTGAGGGCGGAGGCCGGGTGGGGGTGAACGGGCGGGGTGCCCCGGTAACGTGGTCGGTGCGACTCCCTCTTCTCACCCACCCAACCGCGCACTCCCTCTCACCCGACGGGCCCGCACCGCCTGGACCAGCAGCGCCAGCGTGAACTGCACCCCCAGCACTCCCGCGATCACCCCCGTGATGCTCGCGTCGAGGGCGAGGGCGAGGGCGTAGCCGACGGCGCTGGCACTCAGGCCCGCCAGCAGGGTGAGCCCCAGGGCCTGCCGCAGGCGGCGGGTGAGGAGCAGGGCGGTGGCGGGGGGCACGATCATGAAGGCGACGACGAGCACCGCCCCCACCGCGTCGAAGGCCGCCACGGTCGTCAGCGCGACGAGGGTGAGGAGCGCCCCGCCGATCAGGGCGGGCGAGAAGCCCAGGGTGCGCGCGAGGCACGGGTCGAAGGTGCTCAGCCGCAGCTCCTTGAAAAGCAGGCCGACGAAGAGGGCATTGACGAGCAGCATCCCGCCTATCAGGAGCCACCCCACCGGCAGGCCGAGCCACCCGGTGCGAAAGGGCGTGTACGCGATCTCTCCGTACAGCACGGCGTCGAGGTCCAGGTGAACGTTGCTGTAGTTCAGGCTCACCGCGATCACCCCGGCGGCGAAGAGCGCGGGAAAGACCAGCCCCAGCGCCGCGTCCGCCTTCACCCGTCCGCTGCGCGTGAGGAGGGCGGTCAGGGCCACCGTGACGAGCCCGAAGAGCGCCGCCCCCACGAGCGCGGGCAGCGTGGCGAGGCTGCCGCCCGTCACCCAGTATCCCGCCACGATGCCGGGCAGGGCGGAGTGGCTGATCGCGTCGCTCATCAGCGCCTCCCGCCGCAGCACCAGGAAGAGGCCCAGCAGCCCGCACGCCCACGCCACGAACACGGCGGTCACCACGATCACGAGGTCGAAGTCGAGGGGGAGCGGCGCGGGGGTCATGCCCGCCCCCCGGAGTTCGACCCACGCAGGAGCCGGGCGCGAACCCGCCGCTGCCGGACCACCCCGGCGAGCACCCCCCGGCGCGGGGCGACGAGCAGGGACAGCACCGCGAGCGCGGTCGCGGCGAGCACCGTCACGGCCCCCGTCGGCAGGCTGCCCGCACCGGGGGAGACGCTCAGGCCCAGCCCGGCCCCCAGCGCCCCGCTGAGCGCCCCGAGGGCGCCCGCGAGCCCCAGCATCCCCGAGAGGCTGCGCGTCCACTGCCGCGCGGCGACGGCGGGGGCGATCAGCATGGCGGCCATCAGCACCACCCCGACCGTCTGGAGGCCGATCATCACCGCGAGGACGGTGAGCGCGGTCGAGAGCGCGGTAAGCGCCGGAACGGGCCAGCCCTGCACCCGCGCGAAGTCCGGGTCGAAGAGGGTGACCTTCAGCTCCTTGTGGAGCAGGGCGGCGGTGCCCAGCGCCAGCGCCCCGAGGAGGGCGAAGCGGATCACGTCCCCCTGCGTCAGCGCGGCGGCCTGCCCGAAGAGGAACTTGTCGAGCCCGGCCTGCGCGGCGTTCCCGCCCTTGCCGATGGCGGTGAGCATGGCGATCCCGACCCCGAAAAAGGCGCTGAAGGTCACCCCCAGGGCGGCGTCCTCCTTCAGGCGGCTGTACCGCAGGATGGCGAGCGCGAGCAGCGAGGCGGCGAGCCCGCTCACCCCTCCGCCGAGGAGCAGCCCCAGCGTGTCGCGCGTGCCCGTGAGCAGGAAGGCCGCGCAGATGCCCGGCAGCGCGGCGTGGGCCACGGTGTCCCCGATCAGGCTCTGGCGCCGCAGGACGCTGAAGGTGCCCAGCGTGCCCGCCACGAGCCCCAGCAGCGCCGAGCCGAGCAGGATGCTCCGCAGGGTGTAGTCGCCCAGGAAGTCGAGGGGCGTCATGTCGCCGCCCCCGGCAGGTCCCCGGCGAGGGCGGCGGCGAGGGCCCCGTGGCGTTCCCCGTACGCGGCGCGCAGGTTGGCCGGGGTGAAGGCCGCCTCGGTCGACCCGCTGGCGACGAGGGAGACGTTGAGCAGGGCCACGTGGTCGAAGTAGTCCCGCACCGTGTCGAGGTCGTGGTGGACGGCGACGACGGTGCGGCCCTCCCGCCGCAGCTCGCGCAGCACGTCCACGATGGCCCGCTCCGTCACCGCGTCCACCCCCGCGAAGGGCTCGTCCATAAAGGTGAGGTTGGCCTCCTGCGCGAGAGAACGGGCCAGGAACACCCGCTGCTGCTGCCCGCCCGACAGCTCGCTATCTGCCGCCCGGCGAGGTCGGCGAGGCCCACCCGCTCCAGGCAACTCAGGGCCGCCGCCCGCTCGCGGCGCCCCGCGCGACGCAGCCAGCCCAGCCGCCCGTACAGGCCCATCGTCACCACGTCGAGGGCGCTCGCCGGAAAGTCCCAGTCCACGCTCGTCCGCTGGGGCACGTAGGCCACTCTGGACCACACCCGCGCGAGGGGCTGCCCGAAGAAGAGGGCCTCGCCGGAAAGCCGGGGCACCAGGCCGAGCGCCGCCCTCAGGAGGGTGCTCTTCCCCGCCCCGTTCGGCCCGATGATCGCGGTCAGGGAGGCGGCGGGCACGTCCAGCGAGACGTTCCACACGGCGGGCTGCTCGCGGTAGGCGACGCTCAGGTCACGCAGGGCGAGGGGCGGGGCGGGGTGGGTTGCCGCCAGGGGCCCGTCGGCCCCGAGGGTCACGGTCATTTCAAAGCCTCCACGATGGTCCCGATGTTGTGCCGCACCATCCCGAGGTAGGTCCCCTCGGGCGTGCCGCGTTCCCCGGCGGCGTCGGCGTACAGCTCGCCGCCGACCTCCACCTCGTGCCCGCGCGCCCGGGCCGCCTCACGCACCGCCTGGACGGCCCGGGGCGAGACGGTGGACTCCACGAACACGGCCCTCACGTTCCGCTCGGCCAGAAAGGCGGCGAGGGACCGGACGCTTTGCCCGCCCGCCTCGGCGACGGTGCTGATGCCCTGGAGGCCGCGCACCTCCACCCCGTAGCGGCGCGAGAGGTAGCCGAAGGCGTCGTGCGCCGTCACCAGGACCCGCTGCCGTTCGGGCACGCTGCGGAACAGGGCGGCGGTCCAGGCGTCCAGCTCCTGCAACTCGGCGAGGTAATCCTTCAGGTTGGCCTCGTACACGCTCCGTCCGGCAGGGTCCACCCGGGTCAGCGCCTCCCCGGTCGCCCGGGCGGCATAGGCCCACAGGGTCGGGTCGAACCACACGTGGGGGTCGTGCGCGCCGTCCAGGGTGAGCAGCCGGTCTTCCGGGATGGCCTCGGAGACGGCGACGCTGGGGACCCGGGCGTTCAGGGCGGCCAGAATGTCCACCATCTTGCCCTCCAGGTGCAACCCGCCGTACAGCACGAGGTCCGCGTTCGCCAGCCTCCGCACGTCCCCGGCGGAGGCCTTGTAGAGGTGGGGATCGACGCCCGGCCCCATCAGCCCGGTCACCCGCACCCGGTCACCGCCGAGTTGCGCGGCGAGGTCGGTGATCATGTTCACGGTGGTGACGACCCGAACGCGCCCGCCTGGCACGTCCCCGTCGCCCGGCGTGGCCGCACAGGCCGTCAGGGTGAGGGCCAGCAACGTGGCGGGGAGAAGCGCCCTCAACCCTCCACCTCCCCCGCGTGGACCCCCACCTGCGCGGCGACGCCCAGGGCGAGGGTGAGGGGCAGGTCCCCCGACAGGAGAAGGGTCAGGGTGCCGAGCGCGGCGTCGATCCGCTCCACCCGCACGGAAACACCCGGCGTGAGCCCCGCCGTGACGAGGGCGCGGAGCTGGGCCGGGTCCGTGTCGGGCACGCGGGCGACCGTGGCCGTCTCCCCGGGCGCGAGCTGGATCAGGCGGCGTTCGGCACGCTCGGGCACCTCCCCGGCAAGGGTCGGGATCGGGTCGCCGTGCGGGTCGTGGGTGGGGTCGCCCAGCCACGCGGCGATGCGCGCCTCCAGCCGCTCGGAGAGGACGTGCTCCAGCCGCTCGGCCTCCTCGTGAACCTCGTCCAGGGGCACTCCCAGGGCCCGGTGAAGGAAGAGTTCGAGGAGGCGGTGGTGCCGCAACACCTCCAGCGCCACCCGCTGCCCCTCGCCAGTGAGCTGTGCCCCCTGGTACGGCGCGTGCGCCACCAGACCCTGCTCGCCGAGCTTGCGCAGCATTCCCGTCGCACTGGCGGGCGCCACGCCCAGCGCCTCCGCAAGAGACTGCGTGTTCACCTTGCCGTGCTGCCCCAGCACGTACAGGTGTTTGAGGTAATCCTCGGCGGAGGGAGAGAGAGTCAGAGCCGACATGCTCCGATTTTAGGTTCGACTAAAAAATTGTCAAGGCTCTTGAGGACTCAGGATGAGGCTCCTCCTGTCCGGCCTGGCCCTCGAATGCAGGGAACTTTTCCGCCCTGTCCCCGCTCCTACTCTGTGAGGTGACCTTGACCCGCCCTCCTCCCGACACCCTGGGCGAGCTGACCGACGCGGAGCTGGTGCTGCTCGCCGCGCACCCCGGCCCACGCCGGGAGGCGGCGTTCGAGGCCCTGGTGCGGCGGCACGCCCCGCGCGTTCACCGCCTCGCCTCGGGGCTGGTCGGGCCGGGGACGGCGGACGACGTGGTGCAGGAGGTATTTATCAGCGTGGACCGGAACCTGGGGGGCTTTCGCGCCGAGGCGCAGTTCTCGACCTGGCTGCACCGGGTCACCCTCAACGCCTGCCACCGCCTGCTCGCCGCCCGCGTCCACCTGCCCCTGGACGAGGCGCCCGAGCCCCCCGCCCCGCACAGCCCCGTCCGGGCCGGGGAGCAGGCCGACCTGCGGGCCCGCCTCGCCCGGGCGCTCGCGCAGCTTCCGCCCGAGCAGCGCGAGGCCGTCAGCCTGCGCGAACTCTCGGGCCTCGACTACGCCGAGATCGCCGAGGTGACGGGCGCGGAGGTGGGCACGGTGAAAAGCCGCATCCACCGGGGCCGGGCGGCGCTGCGGGCGCTGCTGGCCGGGATGGGGGTGACGCCTTGAGGGGGAGGACGGAAGTCAGAGCACAGAGGGGGAAGCGACATGGATGATGGGGAACTCGACACGTTGTTCGCACGGGCCCGGCAGGAGACGCCCGGGGACGCCGGGGCCGCCGAACGGTTCCTGGCATGGCGGCGGGAGGGGCAGGCGGCGGAACGGGTCCCGGCGCCTGCCCCCCGGTCCCGGACGGCCCGCTGGCCCGCCCTGCTCGCGGTGGCCGCCGTCCTGACGGGCGCGCTCGTGCTGCGGCCCGCGCCCCCGCTGCCCCCCAGCGCCGCCTACGACGCTTACGAGGGCACGCTCGGGGAAGGGTGGTGAGGGCGGTGCGTCGGGCACGCTTCCCCCTGCTCCTGCTGATGCTGGGCCTGTCGGGCGTGGCGCATGCCAGCGACGCGGACGACCTCGCCTCCGCCCTGCGGCAGGCCCGGACGCTGGCGGCGCGGGGCACGGCGGAGGTGAGCGTGTACTTCCCTCCCCGCGCCGCCTCCACCCCCGGGCCGACCCGCACCGCCGACCGCCTGCCGGTGGTGCCGTTCCGCCCGGCGCTGATCAATCAGCACTTCACGGTCACCCGGGCCGACGCTCCCCCGGTCGCTGGCCGCGACGTGACCCGTTTCGACCTCACGCCGAAGGTGGGGCAGGCCGCCTGCTGGACCCTGTGGGTGGACCGCGCGTGGAACGTGCCCCTCGCCTTCGAGGAACGCGGCGCGGACGGCACGCTCGCCCGCCGGGCCGTCTTTACCCGGGTGAATCCTCGTCCGGTTCGGATAAATCGTCTGGTTCCTCCCGTTCCGGCGGGGCTGCGGGCAGCGGTCCTGGCCGCGCTGCCCGGCCTGCGCCTCCCGCCCGGCTTCATGCCCACCGGAATTTCCGCGCGGGAGAACGGCGGCCTCAAGGTCACCCTGGGCGACGGCGCGAACGTCCTCGCGCTCGTCCTCGCGCCCCGGAACGTGCGCGCGGCCCCCGGCGTCGCCTCGCGGAGGGTGGGGGATTCGTTCGTGTGGCTCGTCGGCAACCTCCCGGACGGGCCCCTGCGGGCGGCCCTGGCGGACATCCGGGCGGTGGACGGGGGGAGGCTGGGAACTTTCGTGCGGGAGAACGGCTCCAAGGAGTGAGGCCTCGACCCCACCCCCTTTCCCGGAGACCCCATGCCCCTGACTCCCCACACCCGCCCCCTCACCGCCGCGGACGCCGCCCACCTGCTGAGGCGCACGGCCTTCGGCGGGACCCAGGCGCAGACCCGCGCGCTCACCGGACGTGACGCCCGCGAGGTGGCCCGCGAGCGGCTCGCCTTCACGGACGCGGCGGCCCCCGGCAACCCCTTCGACCCGACCGACGCGGCGACGCCCGGCGCCGGAGTTCAGCTTACCCGCGCTGCGTGGCTGTTCGAGCTGCTCTACGGCCCCCACCCCCTGCGCGAGCGGCTGGCGCTGGCCTGGAGCAACCATTTCGTGATCGGCACGGACAAGGTGCGCAACGTGCCCATGCTCGCCTCGTACCTCGCCCTGCTCAGGCGCCACGCGGCCACGGGCGACTTCACGCGCTTCGCCCTGGAGGTGGCACAGTCCCCGGCGATGCTGCGCTACCTTGACAACGCGCAGAACCGCCGGGGCAAGCCCAACGAGAACTTCAGCCGCGAACTCCTCGAACTCTTCACGACCGGCATCGGCCACTACACCGAGGACGACGTGCGCGAGGGGGCCCGCGCGCTGACGGGCTGGACCTACGAGGGCGGGCGCGGCAACAAGAACTACCTGGAGGAGACCCGCTTCGTCTTCCGGCCTGCCCAGCACGACGCGGGCCGCAAGACCTACCTCGGGCACGGCGGCAACCTGACAGGCGAGGACGTGGTGCGGCTCGCCGCCACCCATCCACAGACGGCCACGTTCGTCGCCCGCAAGCTCCACCGCGCCTTCGTGCGCGACACCCCCGACGAGCGGGCGGTGGCGGCGAGCGCCGAGACCTGGCGCCGCACGAACGGCAACGTCCGCGCGGTGCTGGAGGAACTGCTGGGCAGCGAGGTCTTCTACGCCCCGGAGAACCGCTCGGCGGTCATCCGCAGCCCGGTCGAGTTCATCGTGGGGGCGGTGCGCGCCCTCGGGCAGCCAAAGCTGGAGCCCAAGCAGATCCTCAACCTCGCCCAGACGGCCGGGAAGATGGGCCAGCTCCTCCTCCAGCCCGACACCGTGAAGGGCTGGGACGGCGGGCGCGAGTGGATCAACGACTCCACCCTGCTGACCCGGATGCAGGTCGCGGCGGCGCTGACCCTCGGTCCCCAGGCGCCGCAACTCGCCGAGCCGCCCTCCCTGCTCGCCCTGCTGGGCAGCGAGCGTCCACCCCTGACCGCCGCCCTGGACGGGCTGGGGCCGAAGCAGCGGACGTACCTGGCGCTGATCAGCCCGGAATTTCAACTCGCCTGAGAGCCTGTTTTAAAAGTCGGCCCCGGCTTCTGACGGGCACGATGAGGGCGAGGTTGTTGCTCCCCTCCCCCCGGCGGGACTGGTACAGCTCGCACCGCGAGAGGCTGGGACGGGTACAGCTCCGCAGGAGAGGGGGGAACGCAGACGACCGCCCGGCGCACTCCACGGACGATCAGGGGCCTTTTGAAACACGCTCAGAGCGGGGGTACGGCCCGGGAACGACGCCCCCCCTCCCCACTCCCCAACCTCTCACTCCTTCCCCCGAGGTTCCCCTATGGCCCTGGACCGACGTGATTTCCTCAAATACTCCGCCCTCGCCGTCGCCGCGACGACCGGGATGCCGGGCTTTCTCGCGCGGGCGGCGACCCAGGCGGGCGGGACGAAGACCCTGGTGGTCATCCAGCTCACGGGGGGCAACGACGGGCTCAATACCCTGGTGCCGTACTCGAACGGGGCGTACTACGCGGCGCGGCCCAACATCGCCGTCCCCAGGAAGGACGTGCTCACCCTCACGCCTGACCTGGGGATGCACCCGGCCTTGAAACCGCTGACCGGCCTGTGGGACGCCGGGCACCTCGCGTGGCTGGAGAACGTGGGCTACCCCAACCCGAATCGCAGCCACTTCGCCAGCATGGCGATCTGGCACACGGCGGACCCGTCGCAGGCGCGGGCGGAGGGTTGGATCGGACGCATTGCCGAGAAGATCGGCGACCCCTTCTGCGCCTCCAACCTGGGCGGCACGACCCCGCAGGCGCTGCGGGCGGAGAGTTTCAGCCTCCCCAGCATTGACGGTGTGGACCGTTTTCAGGTGCGGCTCCCGGCGGGGCTCTCGGACGCCTTCGAGACGATGCTGAGCCTGCCGCGCCAGGGCGAGGCGGCGTACCTCGGGCGGGCCACCCGGCAGATGCTGGCGAACACGGGGAAGATGCAGAAGAACGTCTCCAGGTACCGGGCGGGCGCGAAGTACCCCGAGGGCCGCTTCGCCGAACGGCTGCACGACGCCGCCCGGTTGATCGCCTCGGGAACCGGGCAGCGGGTGCTCTACGTCTCGCTGGGCGGCTTCGACACCCACGCCGGGCAGCGGGCGGAGCAAGACGCCCTGCTGGGGGAACTCGCCTCGGGCCTCGCGGCATTTCAGGCTGACCTGGAGGCGCAGGGCCTCGCCGAGCGGGTGATCGTGATGGGCTTTTCCGAGTTCGGGCGCCGGGTCGCCGAGAACGCCTCGGCGGGCACCGACCACGGCCAGGGCGGGGTGATGTTCGCCCTGGGGCGGGGGGTCAGGGGCGGCGTCCACGGCGACAGCCCCGACCTGGAGAACCTGGAAGGCGGGGACGTCCGTTACCGCCAGGACTTCCGGGGCGTGTACGCGGGGGCCCTCACCCGCTGGCTGGGGCTGAACGCCCGGGACATCCTGGGCGGCGACTTCGCGGGGCCGCAATGGGTGGCCTGAGCACCCGGGGAGCGGGGGCCGTCCTCGCCGGGCTGGTCCTCCTCGGGGCCCCCGTCGCCCTCGCCCTGCCCAGATACCGGCTGATCACCGCCCAGCAGGTCGGCCACGACCAGGGCGACCCGCTGTGGCAGCTCTCGCGCCGGGTCGTCCCGTGCACGACCTGCCACCTCAGCCCCGGGGGCGGCCCCGGCTGGAATCCCTTCGGCGAGAGCCTGCGCGCGGGCTTCCGGGCCGAGCCGGGCGCGAGGTTCAGCGACGTGCTCTACCGGGTGCTGGAAGCGCGGAAGGACGCGGACAGCGACACCTACCCCGACGCCCTGGAATTCTTCGCGCGCACGAACCCGGGCGACCCGCAGAACCGACCGGACAGGACCCGGGCCGAGCTTCAGGCCGAGTTCGAGGCGGCGGGTGGGATGGGGCAGTACGCGCCGAAGGAGAAATAGACCTTCTGCTGAAGTGGGGGATGGGGCGGGCAGAAGGTCAAAGGCAGAAGGCCAAGGGCGAGTGCTTTCTGCGACGTTCGCGGCGACTCCAACAAAAACCCCGCCGGGGCGGGGCGCTGAAATCGGAGGCGGGCGGAAGCGCGCTCAGGCGGCGAGTTCGGCCTGAATCACCTGGATACGGCGGCCATCCGCGAGTTGGGCCACGATCTCGTGCCGAAGGGCGTTGGCGTTCTCCAGGCCCAGTTCCTCGATCAGCCGCACAAAGTCGATCTCGTGGTACGTCCGGTCACCCGGCTGAGCGTGCGCGAAGTAGGCCACCAGTTCTTCGAGAGTCAGAGGAGACACACCCCCAGCTTGCTCCCAAAGTATTAAGGTTTCCTTATAAAACTTCTCAAGATGCTGAGGTCGAGTATCGAGCGATCCGGCAACCTTAGCCGGGGTACCCCAGCTCCCGCTCCCACGTCACCCACATCGCCTCGGTGACGTAGCCCAGGCGGGCATTGACCCTCAGCATGGGCACGTTGAGCACCGCGCCGCCCGTGCTCGCCCGCGTGAAGCCCTCCTCCCGTGCCCAGGCGAGGGCGGCCGCCTTGGCGAGCGTGGCGAGCCCGCGCGAGCGGTGGCCGGGGTGGGTGACGGTCTGCTCACTTTCCACCTCCCGGCCCCTCGGGCTCAGGCGGGTGCTGGCGACGATCTCGTCCCGCAAGTGGACCACGAAGGTGACCTCCTCCCGCAGGACCGTGTCGCGCAGGGCAGCGCGGGTCAGGGAGGCGGGAGTGGTCGTGGGGTGGCGCGGCGCGTCCCGCACGCCCGTCTCGTGCAGCGCGTGCAGACGGTCCCAGTCCTCCTCCCGGGTTTCCGGGCCCAGCCGCCCGACCTCGTAGCCCTGGAGGTACAGCCGTTCCTCCAGCGGGCGGAAGCGCCCGGGGTCGAAGTCGCCCAGGTTCAGGTGCGCGCCCCACGACTGCCAGGCGTTGCGAAAGCCCGCCGCGTGGAAGAACCCCATCGTCTCGGGCCAGTCCTCGCGTGTGACGCCCAGCAGGCGGGTGAAGCCGCCCGGAAGGTCGGCCAGGGCCGCCAGGTACAGCGCCGTGAAGGCCGGGCCGTCCCCCGCCAGGTCGAGCCTCAACGCATTCGGGGCGGCGGGGCCGAAAGGGCTCAGCCGCAGGGTCGCCACGACCTCGCCCCCACGCTCGGCCACCAGACGCAGGTGCCGGGGATCGTCACTCTCGCGGAACTGCTCCGGCGTGTACGTCCAGTGTCCCTGCACACCGTCCGTGACGAGCCGCGCGACGGCGTGCGCGTCGGCGTTCTGGAAGGGGCGTACCGTCAAAGGCGTCTCCGTCGGGGTCGAGGCGGCAAGATTCATGCCCCCATGGTGTGACGGCCCTGACCCCGGACGCGAATCCTGGGGGTAGGCCGAATGGCGGAGGGCTGCATATGCGCCTCCTTCCCGGGCAGACCCAGCCGTGGTGACCGTCTCCTTCCCCTATGCACCTCGACTCATACTCAGGTCACATTCACGTACTGATTGACAGGATTACGCCATGGTCATATTCTGTTGCTACCGGAATGGAAGCGCCGTGGTGTGCTTGTCGTCCGAACCGGAGGGAGCCGAGCGCCCCCACCCTTGTTTCAGACGGTGCCCCTGCCTGTGTCCGGCGGGGGCATGTGCTTTTGGAAAGACTTCTCTGGTGATGGGGTGAAGACAGACCGAACCGGACCCTTCGCGAACGCGCTTACACTGGCCGCATGACTGTCACAGAGCAGCAAAGGGGCGTGGACCAGCTCAGCGTGAACACTATCCGCACGCTGTCCATCGACGCCGTGCAGCAGGCCAACAGCGGGCACCCCGGCGCGCCGCTGGGCATGGCCCCGATGGGCTACGTGCTGTGGCAGCGGTTCCTGCGCCACAACCCCAAAAACCCCGAGTGGGTCGGGCGCGACCGCTTCGTGCTGTCGGCGGGGCACGCCTCCATGCTGATCTACTCGCTGCTGCACCTCACCGGGTACGACATGCCGCTGGAGGACATCAGGAACTTCCGCCAGTGGGGCAGCAAGACGCCCGGGCACCCCGAGTTCTTCCACACCAAGGGCCTCGACGCGACCACCGGCCCGCTCGGCCAGGGCGCGGCGATGACGGTCGGCATGGCGATGGCCGAACACCACCTCGCCGCGCGCTACAACCGTGAGGGCTTCCCGGTCTTCGACAACTACGTGTACTCCATCATCGGCGACGGCGACCTCCAGGAGGGCGTGAATCACGAGTCGGCCGCACTCGCCGGACACCTCAAGCTCGGCAAGCTGATCTGGCTGCACGACGACAACTCGGTGCAGCTCGACACGGCAGTGGATAAGACCACCGACGAGGACACCGCCGAGCGTTACCGCGCCTACGGCTGGGAGGTTCTGCGGGTCGAGGACGGCAACAACCTGGGCGAGATCGAGGCGGCGATCCGGCAGGCGCAGGGGAACCTGGACCAGCCCACCCTGATCCAGGTGCGGACCATCATCGGCTTCGGCAGCCCCCGCGCGGGCACGAGCAAGGCACACGGCGAGCCGCTGGGGGCCGAGGGCGTGGCGGCGACGAAGGCCGCCCTGGGCTGGGACTACCCGCCCTTCACGGTGCCCGACGAGGTGCGCGCCCACATGGACGCCACCGGGCGCGGAGCGCAGCAGGAGGCCGAGTGGCAGGCCATGTTCGACCGCTACCGCGAGGCGCACCCCGACCTCGCCGCCGAGGTGACGGCTCTCCTCAAGCGAGAACTCCCCGAGAACCTCGCCGACGCGCTGCCCAACTTCGAGGTCGGCGGCAAGGGCGTCGCCACCCGCAACGCGGGCGGGGAGGTTATCAACGCGCTGGCGAAGGTCGTGCCCGGCCTGATGGGGGGCAGCGCGGACCTCAGCGGCAGCACGAAGACGACGATCAAGGACGGGGGCGAACTGATGCCCGGCCATTACGAGGGCCGCAACATCTACTTCGGCGTGCGCGAGTTCGGCATGGCCGCCGCCGCGAACGGCCTGGCGCTGTACGGCGGCCCGCGTCCGCTGGTGGGCACCTTCCTCGTCTTCGCCGACTACCTCAAGCCCGCCTTCCGCCTCTCGGCGATCCAGATGCAGCCCGTGACCTACGTGCTCACCCACGACTCCATCGGCCTGGGGGAGGACGGCCCCACCCACCAGCCCATCGAGCAGCTCGCCATGCTGCGCGCGGTGCCGAATGCCCGGGTGATCCGCCCCGCCGACGCGAACGAGACTGCCGCCGCGTGGCTGATGGCGCTGGAGCACGGCACCGGGCCCACGGCGCTCGCCCTGTCCCGCCAGGACCTCCCCGTGCTGCCCCGCAACCACGCGGGCGTGAAGAAGGGGGCCTACGTCGTCCGCGACGCGGAGGGGGCGCGGGTCATCCTGATCGCCTCGGGGTCGGAGGTCAGCCTGGCCCTCGACGCCGCCGAGGCCCTGAGCGGGGAGGGCATCCCCGCCCGCGTCGTCTCGATGCCCTGCATGGAGGTCTTCCGCGAGCAGGACGCGAGCTACCGCGACTCGGTGCTCACCCCCGGCGTGAAGCGCGTCGCCATCGAGGCCGCTGCCAAGCAGCCCTGGTACGAGTGGGTGGGCGAAGGCGGCGCCGTGATCGGCATGGAGGGTTTCGGCGCCTCCGCCCCCGCCAAGGTGCTGTTCGAGAAGTTCGGCTTCAGCGTGCCGAACGTGGTGAAGGTGGTGAGGGGGATTTTGTAGGCGGTCAGCTTTCAGTCGTCAGCCGTCAGCAGAAGAGAGGCGTTCATCTTCCGATATGGGGTGAACGCTTCCTCTTTGGGTGGGAGGCCGGGTTTTTCACTTCTCTGCTGCACAGCTCTACGAGGCCCCCCTCGTGGGGCAGGCTGGGACTTGTAAAGCCCCGCAGCAGAGAGGGGCACGCCCACGCCCCACCGCTTGCCCTCCACCTCCAAAAAGAAAGGCGCCAAAGCCTCCGCCCCGGCGCCCTCCTGATTTCTCTGATCCTTACGCCTCGGTCCCCAGATTCACGCGGGCCCACTTGTAGAACTCCGGTTTATAGAATTCCAGTCGAATCTTCTTGTACTCCTTTGTCGAGTACAGGATGGCGTGGTCGAGGCCGGGGGCGACCTCGCGCTCGATGGCGTCAATCTTGCCGAACGCCTCCTCCTTGCTCCGGCCGTGGACCATCGTGAAAATCGTGTAGGGCCACTCGGGGTAGGTGGGGCGCAGGTAGCAGTGGCTCACCGCCTTGAACTCGGCCATGCGGCGGCCCGTCTCGGCGACCTCCTCCTGCGGCACGGCCCACACGCCCATCGCGTTGAAGGTGAAGCCCGCCTTCTGGTGCCGGAAGACGGCGGAGACGCGCCGGAGGGCCCCCGCCTCCTTCATCTTCCCCGCGTGGGCAGCGAGTTCGTCGATGCTCAGACTCAGGGCCGCGCAGGCGTCCGCGTAGGGCTCCTCGGTGACCGGCAGGTCCTTCTGAAACTCCAGCACGAAGGCGCGGTCAAGATCGGTCACCTGATAACCAATGTTGCGGTCGGCGTTCGTGTACTGCGGCGTGGCCTTGGCGTTCCAGTCCTCCTTGCCGGTCATGTCGAACTCGACGCCGATCTTGAAGAGGTGCAGGGTCGGCATCAGCCGGGTCATCCGGGCGCCGCTCAACTCGTGGAGCTTCTGGACGTGCGCCTCCAGGTTGCTCTCGGGCGGCACGGCGATGGTGTACCAGAGGTTGAAGCTGTGGTTGCGCCTGTAGTTGTGGCTGACCCCCGGGTGCCCGTTCACGACCGAAGCCCCCGCATCCAGATGATCCTCGTCATATACGGCGGCCACCAGGCTCGACTTGTAGCCCAGGGTGCGAGTGTCGAAGATGGCGCTGACCTGCCGCAGCACGCCCTCCGCCTTCACCTCGCGCAGGATGTCCATGGCCCCCTCCTCCGTCAACCCGACCTCCTCGGCGAGGACGCGGTAGGGGCGCTGGACGATGGGGATGTCACGCTGGATGCGGTTCAACAGTTGCTCACGCGGGGTCACCTGCGCGGGCGTGGTGGCAGGGGCAGTCATGCGCGCAGAATACGTCCCGCCCACGCGGCAGAACGTCCCCGAACGAACGGTCAGGGAAGTCTTCAGGCGTCAGCTCTCAGCATCGCTCCTGCTGACGGCTGAAGGCTGATAGCTCCAGATGGTCCACAATACGGGCATGGTGACCGCAATCGTGATGGTGCAGGCCGAGCGCCAGCGTATTCAGGAAACCGCCGAGGCCCTCGCAGGGGTGCCCAGCGTGCGCGAGGTGTATTCGGTAACGGGCGAGTGGGACATCGTGGCGATCCTGCGCCTCGTCCGCTACGAGGACCTCGACGACGTGGTGACGGGGCACCTCAGAAAGGTGGACGGCATCACCCGCACCCAGACGATGCTCGCCTTCCGCACCTACAGCGAGGCGCTGCTCGACCAGGGCTTCGGCGTGGGGCTGGACGAGGGGGCGGGGACCTGAAGGAAGTTGAGTCGGGAGCGGGAGCGGCGCAGGCCCTCCGCTTCCGGAAGGTTGAGGGTGACCGGGTGCACATCCTCTTATGCCGGGTGCAGGCCCGGAGGGAGTGCCTGAGTCCCGCTCACCCTCCCCACGTCCGTGCCTCGCCCGCTCCCGGGGCCACCTCAAGGTAGCAGCCCCAGGAACGAGGGGGTTTTCCCGCATCCCGTGGGGCCCGGGCGGAGGAACGCGCCGGAACCGGCGTCCGAGGGTGCGGCCCGCCCGATGCGCTACAGGATGCTGATGTCCTTGACCAGGGCGCGCAGCCGGTAGCGGGCCATCGCCAGGTTCGATTTGTCCTTTTGCAACACGAGGTACATGAAGAGCGGCTGGTCGGGAACGATGTAGATGATGTGGTACTGATCGTGCAGAGTGATCAGGATGTCCTCGATCTGCCCGCTGATACCCAGGGCGTCCATCGTTCGCAGCTTGGCGCGGACCACCTCGGTGTTGCCCGCAGCGGCCACCTCCAGGTTGATGCCGCTGCCGATAGTGCCCAGCGCCATGCCGCTGGTGTACTCGACAAGGGCGGCGGCGCTCGCCCCCTCGATGTTCATGGTGGAGTTGAGGGTCTCTTTGACGTTGGGCATGTTGAACTCCTTCGCGCCGCTTTGCGTGGCGCCTGGTAGAGGGTCGTGGGGTGGCAGTTCGGCTGCCGAGGCGCCGAGAGTGGGCGGGTCTTCGTACCCGGGCTTCTTGAGGTGGGTGGTCGAGCTTTTCGGCCTCCTGAACACGTTCTCCTCCAATGCCTCCGGGCCGCCCGGCGGGGGAACGCTCTCCTCCACCGGTTCAGCCCGGCCCACCTCGTCCGTCCGCCGCATCGCCTCTATCAGCAGCGAGGTTAGGGTCGGCAACTCCGTGCCCTGGCCGTTGTGGTAGGAGCGTTCAAGCCGGATCACCACGTCGCTCCAGGCCATGATGGTCAGGGCCGCCGCCTCCCCGGTCTCCTCCCCCGGGAAGGCATAGGCGTCCACCAGCCGGCCCTCCAACAGATGCAGACGCCCCCACCCGGCGGCGGACTCGACTCGCACCGACAGGCTCTTGCGCTCCCACTCCATCATCTGGAGGAACCCTGGCAGCGACACTCCCCGAATTGAACCGTGGCTCAGGGCGCCGACCTCACGCTCGATGGTCTGGGCCACCCGGGGGACGTCGGACCCGTCGACCACGGGCATGACCCCGTACCGCTCGAAGACCTCCGGCAGGTTCGTCACCGTTCCGGCGACCACCAGGACGAACGACGTGTGGGGCCAGTTTCGCTTGGCGTGTTCAAGCAGCGAGAAGAGATGCTCGCAGAGGGTCTGCGCTGATTCGGTGCACACCGCCACGACGAGGTCCGGCGCGAGCCCGGATGCCTGCCGCAACGCCCCAGCAGCATCGGCGGCGGTGTGGAGCGTCCAGCAGTGCGACGCCGGGACGTGGCGGCGCAGGCTGTGCTCGACGAGACCGTGTTGGTCGCCGATGAGCAGCAGGGAGACGTCGCGAGTTGTCGTGTTCAGACAAGACCCTCCTTCAACCATAGGGCCGAGAGAAGTGCCCCCAGCCGGACACCGAAAGGGTAAATATTGAACCATCACAGCTTCCTCACAGGGGCGGGGGTTCCGCCGGTGAGGTCTGGAGAAGCGAACTCGCGGGCAGTCTCGAAAGGGCGCCCTGGGGACGCCTCCGTCCTACCGCCGACCTGCCCGCCACAGCAGCAGCCCGCCCGCCAGCACGGCGATCAGGTCGGGCGCGTAGGCAGCGAAGGGCGGCGGCAGGGCCCCGTTCTCGCCCATCACCCGGAAGACGCTCCAGGTGGCGTAGTAGGCGAAACTCAGCAGCAGCGCCCACACCAGCCCCAGGTTGAGCCCGCTGCGGAAGGTGTAGACGGCGAGGCTGACCGCGAAAAAGGCCAGCGCCAGCGCGGCAAGCGGTTCGGCGAAGCGGCGGTGCAGGGCGGTGAAGTCGGCGGGCATGCGAATGTTCTGCTCGCGGTAGGTGTTCGTCCGCTCGATGAGTTGCGCGATGGGCAGGTAGATGGGCCTCAGCGCCGCGTTCCCCCCCTCGAAGCTCGCCTGCACGTCCTGCACGGGGAGGGTGCCCCGGGCAAAGGTGAGCACCGTGACGGGCCGCGCGTCCTGAAAAGTCTCCCGCCGCCCGTCCTCCAGTTCCAGCACGTTGCTGCCGGGCCGCAGCCGCCCGCGCCGCGCCGTGATGACCTCGCGGGGGGGCGAGCCTGCCTGCATGGTCACGATCCGCAGGTCGCGCAACTCCCCGCCCGGCAACGCCTGCCCCACGCTGATCGCCCGGCCCAGGGCGTCACGCAGGACCAGGCCGCTCCCCCCCGGCCCCGTCTCTCCCAGCCCGATCACGCGGGGGTTGTCGAGGACGATCTCGCGCTGCACCTCCTGCACGCGCACCTTGGCGCGGGTGACGAACACCTCGCTCAGGGCGAAGGAGAGCACCGTCACGCCCGCCGCGAGGAGGAGCACGGGCCGGAAGAGCCGCGAGGCCGGGACGCCGCCCGCGAGCGCGGCCTTGATCTCCGAGTCGGCGGCGAGGCGCGACAGCGCCAGCAGGGCGGCGAACATCAGGGCGATGGGGAGCGCGGTGGCGACCGCCTCGGGCACGTTCAGGGCGACGAGCCGCGCGACGAGGACGGGGTTCGCCCCCTTGGCGAGCAGGGGCGCGATGGCGTCTTCGAGCAGGCTGAGCAGCACGAGCACGATGACGGCGGCGAGCGCGCCGACGAGCGTGGGGAGAATCTCGGCGAGGACGTACCGCTCGAACCGCTTGAGGGGTAGCTTCACCGCAGCCTCCAGGCGAGCAGTCCGGCGAACAGCAGGAACACCAGGTTGGGCAGCCACGCGGCGAGGGTAGGCGCCAGCGCCCCCGCCCGCGCGAGTTGCGGCACGGTCGTCCACACGACGTAGAACACGACGATGAACACGAGCACCGCCGCGAAGGCCGCCGCCCGGTTGCGGATCAGGAGCCCCAGCGCCCCCGCCGCGAGCGCGAACACCACGGGCGTCAGGGGATCGGCGACCCGGGCGGCGAGTTGAAAGGTATCGTCGCGGCGCTGCTGGGGGGTCAGCCGGTCCGACGCCAGCCGCTCGCGCAGCCTCGGGGTGCTCACCTTGTTCGCGGGCGGCTGCGGCAGGCTCAGGGCGTCACCCTGCGGGAAGACGAGCGGCCCCTTCACCTGCCGGGGGTCTTCCCCGGGGCGGGTAACCCAGGCGTCCTTCACCGTCCAGGTGTGCTTCGCCGTGTCCCAGGTGCCGGACTGGGCGGTCACCGTCTCCCCGCCGCGCTGGACGAGCACCCCGTCGAGTTGGGCGACGGTTCCGCCTGAGTCGTTGCGGACCCGCCCCGCGTAGAAGAGCGCCCCGGGAGGCGCGTAGGTGTAGTTGTCCTGGGTGGGGGGCGGCGGGGTGGTGCCGTAGATGCCGTACCAGGCCCGGTCCCAGCGGTCGAGCCCGGCGGGGACCACGTACCCGGCGTTCACGTAGGCCACGAGCCCTACCAGAACGAAGGGCAGCGCGAGCGGCCACACCAGCCCCAGGGGCCGCACGCCCGCCGCGAACATCGCCTTGAGTTCGCTGTCCCCCTGGAGCCGCCCGAAGGCGAGCAGCACCGCGAAGGGCACCGCCAGCACGAGCGCCCGGTTGAGGATGGTGGGCGCGAAGGCCCCGAAGGCCGTCAAAGCTTCCAAAGGCGTCGCGTCGTAGCCGAGGAGCAGGCCGACCGTGGTGCTGAGGATGTCCGCGAGCTGGAGGACGAGGAACAGGGCCAATCCCGCCGCGTACCACCGCAGGACCTCGCGCAGCACGGAGCGGATCAGGATGGCGGGCACGGGCGGCATTCTAGGGGAAGTTCCCTGAGGGCAACTGAGGAGTTCGCCACGGGGTCAGGGCATGGAAAAGAGGCCCCACCGGGGAAACGGTGGAGCCTCTCGTGGGGAGGGCGTCACAGCGGTAACCGGAGAAGTCGCGGAGTGCCTGCGCAACTTCTCCGGTCCGAGCGGAGCGAGAATCCGCGATCAGCCCGCTTTGGGGGTCATGGGATGGTCCCACAGGTGCCGCTCGCGGCGAGCGACCTCCTCGTGCAGGCGCAGGATCGCATCGTTGCCCTGAGCGCCCCGCTCGGCGATGGCGCGGGCGGTGGCAGTATCGAGGTAGGCGAGGCGCAGCAGTTCCTCGCTGCGCAGGCCGTCGCGGGTGTGGCGCACGCCCCGCTCGCGGCGGATGGTGGCGGAGTCGGTGCCCAGCACGCTGCGGTTGCTGATCGAGCCGAGCTGGCCGTACACGGGTCCCTCGCCGCCGTGGCGGGCCACCGTGCTCATCAGGGCGCGGCGGGCTTCGGTGCTCTCCAGCCGGGCGGTGAGCCAGCGCCGGGCCTCGGGGTTCGCGTTGCGCTCGGCGATCTCGGCCGCCAGCCGCACGTCGCCGGTCAACGCGCGGGCGAGCAGTGTCTGGGCCCGCTTGCGCCAGCGCCGCGCCTCGGGCGTGCCCAGGGCGAAGGAGAGCCCGGCGAACTCGGCGGGGCTGAGGGTCGCCTCCGGCCCCACCCCGAAGTCACGCTCCGGGCTCGTCAGGTCGTGTTCTTCCGCAAAGGCCGTCCAGTCCTCGGGCATGGACACGCCCAGGGTCGTCAGGGCCGTCGCGGCGTGCAGGAACCCGTCCGCGCTGGCGGGCAGGCGCTGCGTGCCAAATTCCAGGATTACGGGAGCCGTCTTCATGCGTATATCTTAGCATAAATTATGTTTTTGACGTAAAATATCCGGCCTGGGCCGGAGCGGGTAAGAGTGGAAAGTACCGTCCCTGACGGCGATTCTTTTTGTGTCTCGTAGAACAGGACACAGCGCTTTGCGCCGATATTCTGCATAGAGCCGCATTGCACCGAGGCCGTTTCTCCGCTGGGGACACGGCTGCCGGACGGACTTTGCTCGCCTTACACTGCGCCTCAAGCCACAACCCACGCCCCGGCTTCCACAGGAGGACGCGCCCATGACCGACCGCATCCCCACCCCGCCCAGCGTCCTTTCCCGCCTGCGCTACGATCCCCAGGCCGACATCGACCGCGCCCGCCACGACCCCGACGGCTTCTGGCTGGACGAGGCGCGGAGCTACGAGTGGACGCGCGAGCCCACGACCGGGCTGACCTGGAACCGCCCCGAGCACGGGTGGTTCGCGGACGGCGAGACGAACATCACCCTGAACGCCCTCGACCGCCACGCGCGGGGGGAGGCGCGGACGCGGGCGGCCCTCATCTGGCTTTCCGAGACGGAGGAGCCGCAAGTCCTCACTTACGGAATGCTGCACGAGCGGGTCCAGCGGGCGGCGGCGGGGCTGCGGGCACTCGGTGTCGGGGTGGGTGACCGGGTGGTGATTTACATGCCGCTGACGCCCGAGGGCTGTATCGCCATGCTGGCCTGCGCGCGGATCGGGGCCGTCCACAGCGTCGTGTACGCCGGGCTGGGGGTGAGTGCCCTGCGCGACCGCATCACCGACGCGGGGGCCAGGGTCGTGGTCACCGCCGACGTGGGCCACCGACGGGGCAAGCTGGTGGACCTCTACGCCATCGCCGCCGAGGCCGTAGCCGACCTGCCGCAGGTCGAACACCTTGTGCTGTGGGAGCGGATCAAGACCTTCTCGCGGGAGCACGACGTGCGGACGGTGGCGTGGGAGTCCCTCTTCACCCACGGGCGGGCGCCCGCCGTCCCGGTGCCCGCCGAGCACCCCCTCTTCGTGCTCTACACGAGCGGCAGCACGGGCAAACCCAAGGGCGTCGTCCACGCGCACGGCGGGTATATGGTGGGCGTGGCGTACCACCTCAAGGCGCTTTTCGACGTGCATCCGGGCGACATCTTTCTGTGCACGAGCGACATCGGCTGGGTGGTCGGCCACAGTTACATCGTGTATGGGCCGCTGGTGGCGGGGGCGACGGTCCTCTTTCGGGAGGGGGCGCCCGACTTTCCCGACCCCGGCGTGCTCTGGCGCACGATTGAGCGGTACGGGGTGGACGTGCTCTTCACCGCGCCGACCGCCCTGCGCCTGTTCATGAAGCTCGGAGAAGAGGTGTTGAAGCCGTACGACCTCTCCTCGCTGCGGGTGATCGCCTGCGCGGGCGAGCCGCTGAACCCCGAGGCGTGGCGCTGGGCACAGGAGCACGTCGGCGGCGGGCTCGGGGAGGAGGCGCACGGGATCGTGATCGACAACTGGTGGCAGACCGAGTTGGGTGCCCCGACGCTCGGCACCCATCCGCGCTGGCCCGCTCGTCCCGGCTACGCGGGGAGGCCCCTGGCGGGCGTGGAGGCCGACGTGGTGGACGAGGCCGGGAACTCGCTGCCGGACGGCACGCAGGGCCAGTTGGTCATTCGCCGCCCCTTTCCCTCCATGCTGCGCGGCCTGCACGGGAACCCGGAGAAATACGCCTCCCTGTGGAACGCCAACCCCGCCGGGTACCTCAGCGGTGACCTGGCCGTGCGGGACGAGCACGGGTACTTCAGCATCCTGGGCCGGGCGGACGACGTGCTCAGCGTGGCGGGGCACCGCATCGGCTCCGCGGACGTGGAGGACGCGCTGGTGTCCCACCCCGCCGTGGCGGAGGCGGCGGTGATCGGCATTCCCGACGAGCTGAAGGGCGAGAGCATCGTGGCCCACGTCATCCTGCGCGCTGGGCACGAGGACAGCCCGGGCCTGTGCGCGAGCATCACCGAACACGTGCGGCGCGAACTCGGGCCCATCGCCGCGCCGGGGGCGGTGCATGTGGTGCCCAGCCTTCCCAAGACCCGCAGCGGCAAGATCATGCGGCGCCTTCTGCGGGCCCAGGCGCTCGGGCAGGACCCCGGCGACCTGACGACGCTGGAGGGCTAGCAAGACCGAAAGCCGGGGCTCACGGGCGGGCGGGGGCTGCCCCCTACACTCGCCCCCATGGCCGCCGAACTCCACAGGCAGCGAGAGAAGGCCTGCGCCCGTTGCGGCCAGCCGTCGCCCGTCATGTACCGGGTGGTGCGCCGCGAGGAGGAGGGCTGGGTCTTCCTGTGCCCGCCCTGCCGCCGCACCGAGGCCCAGGACAACCCCGAATACCGTTACGGCGGCACCTGGAAGGCCGCCAAGGGCCGGGGCGGGTCGGCGTAACGGGCGGGCAATAAAAAAGCCGCCTCGCCGGGCGGTGATAAGAACAAGGTAGCGTGGGATGCAGGGCAAGTCAAATCATGCAGCCCGGTGGTAGAAGGGCTCTGTGCAGACCCGAAGCCTTGGCCTTCCTGACGTGCGGCAGGCTCGCGTGGCCCAGCGCCTCGCCCCCCACGTCGCTTCCCTGAACGCCTGGGTGGATCGGCTCAGCGCCGAACGCTGGACCCCGTCCTTCGATCCGGCGGACGGGGGCGTGGGGGCGCGGGTCCTCCTGCTCCTCGAATCCCCCGGCCCGACGGCGAGTGTCACGGGCTTCGTCTCGCTCGACAACCCCAATGCGACCGCCGAGAACCTGACCTGCCTCCTGCACTTGTCAGGCTTACCCCGAAAGCAGATCGCCCTGTGGAACGCCGTGCCCTGGCAGATGAGCGCGGGAGGCGTCGTCGCCCCGGTGCGCGCCCACCACGCCGAGGCCGCGCCACTCACCCGGCATGTGCTCTCCCTGCTGCCGGAGCTGCGCGCCGTGGTCCTCGTCGGGCGGCACGCGCAGGTGGCGTGGCCTCACGTGGGGTCCAGCCTGCCTACCTTCGCCTGCCCGCACCCCAGCCCCCAGAACTTCCACACCCGGCGGGAGGAGGCGGGGACGGCCCTGCTGGCGCTGCTGGACGCCCGACGCGCCGCGCGGAGCGGGTAGGACACCCTGGAAGCGTGAGGTCAATAAAAAAGCCGCCTCTCAGGCGGTGATGTAAAAAGAATAGCGCGGGATGCAGCCGTTGTCAAACTTATGCACCGAGTCCGGGAGGAGAACTCTCTTCCGGCGTGATGGGCAGTACGTCACGGTGGGTGAAGCTGACAAACTGCCCTCAGTCGTTTACCCCTTGTCCCCGACGTGGATGGCCGCGATGCCGAAGGTGAGCAGGCGGTAGCGGGTGCGGAAGCCGGTGGCGTGCATGAGAGACGCCAACCGTTCTGGCTCGGGGAAGGCGAGCACGCTCTCGGGGAGGTAGGTGTACGCCCCCGCGTTGCCGCTGACGAGGGCCCCGATGCGCGGCAGGACGTAGCGGAAGTAGAGGCGGAAGATAGACCCGAAGAGGCCGGGGCGGGGCGGCGGAAACTCCAGCAGGACGAGGCGGCCTCCCGGGGTGAGGACCCGCCACATCTCGGCGAGGCCGCGCGCGTAGTCGGCGAAGTTGCGGAAGCCGAAAGCGCAGGTCACCGCGTCGAAGCTGCCGTCCGGGTAGGGGAGGTTCAGGGCGTCGCCCTCCTCCAGACGGAGTTCCAGCCCCCGCGCCCGCGCCTTCGCGCGCCCGATCTCCAGCATCTGCGGCACGAAGTCGCTGCCCACGACCTCAACTCCCGGGGCGCGGGCCCTCAGCTCCAGGGCGAAGTCCGCCGTGCCCGTCGCCACGTCGAGGATGCGCGCGGGGTTCAGGCCCAGTGCCTCGCGGGCCGCCCCGCGCCGCCAGCCCCGGTCCACGCCGAGGCTGAGAAGGCGGTTGAGCAGGTCGTAACGGGGGGCGATGGAGGCAAACATCGCCTGTACCTCGCGGCCCTTGTCGCGGGCACCGTCGCGCGGCCCGCCGTGCCGGTCGCCCACAGGGGAAGTGGAAGAGGTCATGGCAGGGATGATAGGTGGCCGAGGGCGGGACGCGTTACCTTAGCCGCCACAGGCCCGCCGCCGTGGGCCGGAACCCGCAGCCCGCGTAGAAGGCCGCCAGGTGAGGCCCGAAGTCCACGTGAAGCCAATGTGCCCCGCCTGCCCGCGCCGCGTCCGCCGCCATCCTGACGAGCCGCGTCCCTATTCCCCGCCGCCCCACCTCCGGGTGAACGGTGGTGTCGAGGAGGAAGGCGTGTGCGCCCCCGTCCCAGGCGACGTTCACGAAGCCGACGAGGCGCTTCCCGTCGTGCGCCGTCACCCAGGTCAGGCTGCGGGCGAGAACGGCGGGCCAGGCGCCCCCGTCGTCGGACTCGCCCCACGCGGCCCGGCGCAACTCCCCGAGGGCAGGAAAGTCGGGCTGAGCGCGCACCCGGTACTCGATCTGCGGCATGCGTCGCAGTGTACCGGGAGCGTGCGGCTCCTCCGGGCACGGTGAGAGAGGCCCAGTGAGAGAAAAGTGTAAGCGGTCGCTTCCTACACTGCTCCCAGGTCTGCCATGACGAATGCCGTGTACAACTTGACCGTGCGCACCCTGTCCGGCATCGTGTCCGAACGGGCCGCCGAGACGATGCTGCGGGCCGCGCTGCGCGAGCAGGGCCTCGCTCCCGAGGGCGTGAGCGCCCGGGACATGGGGCGCGTGCTCGAAGGCCCGCTGCTCGGGCGGCTCTCCAGCGTCCTGCCCGCCGCCCAGGCCCGCGCTGAACTGGGGGCGCTCGCCCGGCAGCTCGCCGGGCCGCCCGCCGGGGAGGCCACCCCCGGCGTGGAGGCGCCCGTGGCCGCCTGGGACGAGACGCTGGGCGCCGAGACCGGCAGTTGGGACGACGGCCCGCTCCTGGGGGCCGACGACTTCGAGTTCGACGATCCCGACCACACGGTCGTGCCCGGCGAGCGGGTCTACGCGCTGGGCAACCCCGGCGACCAGGACGCCCTGATCGCCCACCTGGGCCGAATGGCGGGCGTGCAGGGCGTGCTCGTGTGCCGCGCGACGGGCGAGGTGCTGCGCGAGCGTTCCCTCTCCGGCGCGGCGAACCTGGGGAGCGTGATCGCCGCGACCGCCCTGCTGTTCCAGAGACGCGCCCTGCGGCTGATGTCCGCCGACCTGGGCGGGCGAACGGTCTGCATGCGGCCCCTCGGCGCATTTTGCGTGGCGGTCGTGGCCGGGCCGCAGGTCAATGTCGGGCGGCTGCTCGCCGAGTTGCAGCTCCTGCGGGAGGCCCCATGAACCGTTTTCACCACGTCGCCGGAACCCTGGCCCTGGCCGCCGCCCTCGCGTCGGGGGCGGCGGGCGCGCAGGACCTCGGGGCCTACCGCGCCCTCGCGGGCAGCCTGGAGGCCGCTTCAAGGGCGCGTCCCGCCAGCGCCGAGCGCGCCCTGGTCCAGCTCGACCGCGCCGAGACCGCCTACGCGGGGCTCGCGCCCACCCTGCGCAATCCGCAGCTCGCGGGCGGCCTGAAAGACACCCTGGGCCACGCCCGGGGCGCCCTGGCCCGCACGCCCGCCGAGTTGCAGGCCCAGGTGCTCCTCGCCCGTGGCCTGATGCGCAAGGCCCTCTACGACCAGACCCTGACCCTCCTCGCGGGCACGCCCGGAAACGGCGCCGAGGCCGTGCGCCTCCTCGGGCGCGAGTTCGGGCTGGGCGAGACGGCGGGCGCCGCGCTCGCCCGGGACGCCGGGGCGGGGCACCCGGAGCGGGTCGCCTGGCGCCTCCAGCGGGCGGCGGCGGCCAAGGTGAGCGCGGCCCTGAAGGCCACCCGCGCCCAGCGCAGCCCCGCCGCCTACCTCGACCTCGCCCGGGCGGCGAGCTGGTTCACCGTCGTGCAGGACGCCGGGACTCCGGGAGGGTTGCAGGTCGCCGGGTTCGACGAGGCCCTGCGGCAACTGACGGCGGGCGACACGGCGGGCCTCACCGCCTCGCTCGGGTCGCTGCGCCGGGGGGCGGCGACGCTGAACTCCACGCTCGCCACCCCTCCCCGCATGACGACCCAGGCGGCCCAGCCCACCACCCAGGTCCAGGCGAAGCCCCCGGCCTCCTCCCCAGCATCCCAACCCGCCCGAACGGTCGCCCGCCCCCCGGCCCAGGGCACTCCCACCCGGGCGAGCGGGGTGGACGGCGCCTACGCGGCCCTCGGCCGGGCGCTCACGGCCGCCGGGCACGGGGACGGCGAGGGGGTGAGGGCGGCGCTGGCACGCGCGCACAAGGCTCTCTCCGCCGCCCCGGGCGCCCTGCGGAAGGCGGGCGGTTACGACGAGTTCTTAGAGCGCCTCGCCGCAGCGGGAGACCGGCGCTCCCCGCGCCCGGCGGACGTGCAGGCCCTGATCGCCGGGCTGGGCGTGCTGGAGCGCGAGGCCGCCGGGGAACGCCCCAGCCGTCTCGACGCGGCCTCGGCGGGCGTCTCGCGCTCCTTCGGCGGGGGGCTGCGGGCCGCCGTGTTCCTGGGGCTGGCGCTCCTGGCCCTCGTGCCGCTGTACCTCCTCAACCTCGCCTTCGGAGGGCGCAACCCTTCCTGGCGGGCGATCTCGGCGGGCCTCGTGCTGCTGCTGCTGCCCGTCTTCCTGGAGGGCGTCTTCGGATTCCTGGGCTGGCTGGGTGACCGCCTGGGGGTCCCGCTCCTCGCGCACGCGAGCACCCTCACCCTGTCGCAGGGCGCGTACGGGGTGCCGCTCTGGGCGCTGACGGCCGCACTCGGCCTCGGGCTGACCGCCTTCGGCTTCCGGGGGCTGTGCGTGCAGTTCGGGTTGCTCGGCGGCCCGTCGGCGCCCCGCCCCGCCCTGTCCCAGGGGCTCGACTGGGACGAGGAGCCCACATGACCCGGGCCACGCAGCCTGCCCCAACTGAACGCGGAGGCCGCACGTGACCGTCGATACCGGCCTCGCCCGCCTGCCCGCGCGGCTGCTCGGCGACCTCGTCTCGCCCCGCGCGCTCGAACGCATCGTCGGGGAGGCGGCGCAGGCCCGGGGGCTGACCCCGGCGGGGCTCGACGCCGCCGCCCTGGAGGACATCCTCAAGCGCGAGGTGTTCAAGCGCCTTCAGCTCAGCGTGCCCGCGCCCCTCGCCAAGCGGCGGGTGTCGGACGTGATCGCCGAGCTGCACAGGGCGGCGAGTGAGGGCGCCCCCCCGCCCCTGCCCGGCAGCAACCTGACGGCCCTGGAGGAGGGCGTGCGGCGCTTTTCCCTGTATTTCGACTGGCCGGAGACCCAGCGGCTGCGCGGGGTGCTGGGGGTGGCCCGCCAGGAGGAGGACGCCGGACGCGACGTGACGGCCCTCGTCCGCGAGGGGCAGGACCTGATCGGGCTGATGGAGCGCCGTCTGGAGGAGGGGCTCGTCACCCAGGCCCAGGACCTCGCGGAGCTGCGCGCCGCCTTCGCGCGGGTGCAGGGCATGGGCGGCAAGGACGTGCGCCGCCTCGACAACCTGATCGGGCAGATCGACGAGGCCCAGCGTCAGGGCACCCTCCTCCCCGCTGAGGTCGAGCGCGCCCGCACGATCACCTTCAACCTGCGCAAGCTGCTCGAATCGTCCCTGGTTCAACCCGTGACCCCGCAGGGTGCTCCCGTCGCCCCCGACCCGGACGCCCGGGCCCGGGTTCTCGCCCTCGAACAGGAGCACGCCGGGAGACTCCTCGCCGACCTGACCCGCGAGTTCGCGGCGCTGCTGCGCGCCCGCCCGGACCTGGAGGAGCGGGGCGCGGCCCTGCGCGAGGCGCACGGGGCCGGGTCGCTGGGCGCAGAGGCCGCCCTGGCCTGGCGCACCGACCTGGAGGCCGCCCGCGACGAGGCCCACGGGGTTCAGACCGCCGAACTTGCCCGCATCGAAGCCCGCCTGGCCGCCCTTCCCGAGAGCCCCGCCCTGCGCGAGGCGCGGGTGGCGCTCGATGTGGCCCGGCTCACCCTGAGCGGGGGCGGGCTGGCGGGCGACGAGCTGCGCGACCTGAACGCCACCCTGGGGGCGCTGGAGGCCACACCCGGGGACGCCGGGCACGTCCTCGCGGCTCAGCGCGAACTCGCCGAGGTCGAGCGCGCCGCCCGGGACGTGCCGGGAGCCGCCGCCGACCTCGCCCCGGGGCTCGCCGCCGCCCGCGAGGCGCTGGGCCGGGGCGCGGTGGTGGACGCCGCGCCGCTGTGGGCCATCCTGGAGCGCCGCATGGGCGAGGCTGCCCGCCAGCGCGAGGATTTCGACGCCCGCGCCGACTTTGTGATCCGCGAGTACGACACCGTGCGCGGGCTGGCGGGCGAGACCACCCAGCGCCTCGGGCGGCTGGCCGACACCCTGCGCGCCCAGCGCCGCCTGGGGCCGATGTCGCAAGACGCCCGGGGGCGCTACGCCCAGACCCTGGAGGAGGCGGAAGCCCTGCTCCACGAGGCCCACGCCGAGTACCGCGCCGCCCAGGAGGTCACGGCGACCTTCGGCGCGGACGCCCTGAGCGACCTTCTGGGGGTGTTCGACCTGGGGGCGCTGGGGGGCGAGACACCCCAGGAGGCGCCCGGTCGCCAGTCACCAGCCCCCAGCGCCGAGGCCGTCGGGGAGACCTGGACCGCCCAGGACGGCCTGCTCAAGGACGGTCCCCACGACCCGACCGCCCAGGGCATCGCGGCCCTGCTCGCCCAGGCCGCCTTCCTCGGCCTCCGGCAGGCGCAGTTCGAGGACGACCGGGGCGTGTGGGCGTGTGTCCGTCTGCCCAACGGCTCCTGGCGGTTAGCGCGCGGCCAGGACGCGGCGGCCCTCGACCGCCGGGCCGGGGCCTGGCCGACGGGCACGCACGGCTGAACCTCCCCCCGCCCGTCTGCTTTACTCGGGGGCGTGACCTCTCCCCTTCCCCTGCGGCCCGGCGAGGTGCGTCTCCTGCGCGGTGCCGAGGAACAACGCGCCCTTGGCGCCGCGCTCGCCCGCGCCCTGCCCCCCGGCGCGGTGCTCTTCCTGGAGGGTGAGCTGGGGGCGGGCAAGACCACCCTGACGGGTGGGCTGGTGGCGGCGCTGGGCTTCACCGACCCGGTGACCAGCCCGACCTACGCCCTGATGCACCCCTACCCGACGCCCCGGGGCCGGGTGCTCCACGTGGACGCCTACCGGGTGCGCGACCCCGGGGAACTCTACGAGATGGACCTCGAAGACCTGATCAATGGGAGCCGACTGAGCGTGATCGAGTGGGGTGAGGGGCTGTACGCCGACTACCCGGACGCGCTCATCCTGCGCCTGGAGCACGTCGCGGGTGAGCCGGAGGTGCGTCGGGCGGTGCGGGCGCGCTGAGGAGGGGCGACAAGTCCTAACCTTCCCTCAACCTCGGGGTCCCGGAGCCCGGGTGATCTCCTCCTGAATCGCCTCCCGGGTGGGTGAGAATGCCCCCATGTGGACCTTGGTTCTCAACTGCGGGTCGAGCAGCGTCAAGTTCGCCCTCCTCGACCCCACCTCAGGCGAGGTGCGGCTCTCGGGCCTCGCCGAGCGGCTGGGGTCGGGGGCCGCGTCGGTGCGGGTGGACCGGGGGGGCGAGCGCGTGACCCACCCTCTCCCCGGCGGCTCCTACCCGGAGGCCTTCGGGGTCCTGCTCTCCGAACTGGGCGCGCTGGGCGTGCGGGGGGACGTGGGCGCGGTCGGGCACCGGGTCGTCCACGGCGGCGAGCGGTTCAGCGCCCCGGCCCTCGTCACGCCGGAGGTCTTGGAGGCCATTCGCGCCTGCGTGCCCCTCGCGCCGCTGCACAACCCGGCCAACCTGGCGGGCATCGAGGCGGCGCGCGAGGCCTTTCCCGATCTTCCCCACGTCGCGGTGTTCGACACGGCCTTCCACCAGACCATCCCCGAGGTCGCCTACCGCTACGCCGTGCCGGAGGCGTGGTACACCCAGCACGGTGTCCGTCGTTACGGCTTCCACGGCACCAGCCACGCCTTTGTTTCGGGCGAGGCGGCGCGGATGCTGGGCCGTGACCTCTCGGACGTGAACCTCGTCACCGCCCACCTCGGCAACGGGTGCAGCGTGACCGCCGTGCGGGGCGGGCGCAGCGTGGACACCAGCATGGGCCTCACCCCGCTGGAGGGCGTCGTGATGGGCACCCGCAGCGGGGACGTGGACCCCGGCCTGCACGACTTCCTCGCCCGGCAGGCCGGCCTGAGTCTGGGGGAGATCACGGCGGCGCTGAACAAGGAGAGCGGGCTGCTGGGCTTATCCAACCTCACGAACGATATGCGCGAGCTGGAGGAGGCCGCCTCGCGCGGGCACGCGGGCGCGCGGCTCGCCGTGGACGTGTTCGTGTACCGCCTGGCAAAGACGATTGCGGGCATGAGCGTCGCGCTCGGGCGTCTGGACGGTCTGGTCTTCACGGGCGGCATCGGCGAGAACAGCGCGGGCGTGCGTGCGGCGACCCTCGGGCGGCTCGGCGTCCTGGGTTTCGAGGTGGACAAGGCGGCGAACGCTCAAGCGGTGCGCGGGCAGGCCGGCTTCATCACCACGCCGCAGAGCACCCCCGCCCTCGTCGTGAACACCAACGAGGAACTGATGATCGCGCGGGAGACGGCCCGAATCCTGCAAGGAGAACACGCGTGAAAACTCTCTTCGTCGCCCCCACCCGCAACGGCGTCGGCCTGACGAGCACCGCGCTCGGCCTCGCCCGCGCCCTGGAGCGCCAGGGCCTCAAGGTCGCCTTCCTCAAGCCCATCGCCCAGACACACGAACGGGCGACGGACGACTCGGTCCACTTCGCGCGCACGCTTGCCCACGCCGACGCGCCCGAGCCCATCCCCCTCGCCGACGCGGAGGAGCAGCTCAGCCAGGGCGGCGAGGAGGACCTGATGGAGAACGTGATCGCCCTCGCCCGTCAGGCGGCAGCGGGCGGGACGGGGGCGGCCGACGTGCTCGTCGCCGAGGGGCTGGCCCTGAACGAGCGCAACGTGTACGCGGGGGCGCTGAACGCCAGCCTCGCCCGCAACCTGGAGGCCGACGTGGTACTCGTCTCCAGCCTCGCCGGGGTGGAGCCCGCCGCCCTGGCCGACGAGCTGGAGATCGCCGCCCAGGCCTACCGCCGCTCGGACGGCTCGGGCCTCGCCGGGTACGTCCTCAACTTCGCGCCGCTGAACCTCGATTTCGGGGGCCTGCTTGCGGAGTTGCGCGCCCGCAGCCGGGTGCTGGCGGGGGGCGAACTCCCCCTGCTCGGCGTCGTCGCCCAGTCCCCGGCGCTCAGCGCCCCGCGCACCCTCGACGTGGCCCGACATCTGAAGGCGGTGGTGCTCAACGAGGGGGAGGCCACCTTGCGGCGTGTCACCAGCACGGTCGTCACCGCGCGCACCGTGCCGCGCATGGCGCACCTTTTCGGCCCCGGGGCGCTTGTCGTGACGCCCGGCGACCGCGAGGACGTGGTGATGGCGGCGGCCCTCGCGCACCTCAGCGGGGTGCCCCTCGCCGGGCTGCTCTTCACGTCGGGGAGCAGCCCGGAGGAGTCCATCGAACGCCTCTCCCGCGCGGCCCTCACGAGCACCCTCCCCGTGCTGCGCACCGAGACGAACTCGTACGAGACGGCCTCCCGCCTCTCGCGGATGGACCCGCGCGTCCCGCACGACGACCTGGAGCGGATGGAGCGCATCCTCGACTTCGTCGCCGACCGCCTCGACACCGTGCCGCTGGGCACCCGCCTGCGCTCGCCGGACGCCCAGGGAGAACGCCGCCTGCCCCCCTCCGCCTTCCGTTACGAGCTGATCCAGAAAGCCCGCGCGGCGAACAAACGGATCGTCCTGCCGGAGGGAGACGAGCCGCGCACCGTCCGCGCCGCCGTCCGCTGCCTGGAGAAGGGCATTGCCCGGCCCGTGCTCCTCGCCAAACCCGACCGGGTGCGGCAGGTGGCGGAGGGCCAGGGCCTCACCCTCCCCGACGGGCTGGAACTCCTCGACCCCGACGCCATCCGCTCGCATTACGTCGAGCCGATGGTCGAGCTGCGAAAGAGCAAGGGCCTGACCGCCCCCCAGGCGGAGGCGCAACTGGAGGACAGCGTTGTCCTGGGCACCATGATGCTCGCGCTGGGCGAGGTGGACGGGCTGGTGTCGGGGGCGGTGCACACGACCGCGAACACAGTGCGGCCCGCCCTGCAACTCATCAAGACGGCGCCGGGAGTGCGGCTCGTCTCCTCCATCTTCTTCATGCTGCTGCCCGAGCAGGTTCTGGTGTACGGGGACGCGGCGATCAACCCCAACCCGAATGCGGAGGAACTCGCCGACATCGCCATCCAGTCGGCGGACAGCGCGAAGGCCTTCGGGATCACGCCCCGGATCGCCATGCTGAGCTACTCGACGGGCGAGAGCGGCGCGGGCAAGGACGTGGAGAAGGTGCGGGTCGCGACCGGGCTCGTGCGCGAGCGCCGCCCCGACCTCCCGGTGGACGGCCCCCTCCAGTACGACGCGGCCTCGGTCCTCAGCGTGGGCCGCCAGAAGGCCCCGAACAGCCCGGTGGCGGGCCGCGCGACCGTCTTCATCTTCCCCGACCTCAACACCGGCAACACAACGTACAAGGCCGTGCAGCGTTCGGCGGGCGTCGTCGCCATCGGCCCGATGCTCCAGGGGTTGCGCAAACCCGTCAACGACCTCTCGCGCGGGGCGCTGGTGGACGACATCGTGTACACCATCGCGCTCACGGCGATTCAGGCAACCCAGGGCAGCACGGCCTGAACGCGACGCAATCTGGTCACAGGACCCGGAGGGCACGCTCAACAGGTGTGCCCCCGCGTCTTGGAAAAGTGCGTCCCCTCCATGAAGCCGCTGCATGGGACGGGAGCTTCCGGCACCACAAGCACGAGGCGAATGACCGGCTTCATACAAAACGCTTTCCCGATCTCCTGCTCTTTCGCCGTTTCCCCATCCGCCGGGACCGGAAAACCGGACAGGACCCCAGCGGGAAAGGGTTCGAGGTGATCGTCCGGGCTGCCGCTTTCTTGGCCGAGAGCCGGTCTCCTGCTTCGCGCCGTGCGTGTCGTTACTCAACGCGTCTTGACCTCTTCACGGTGTGGCTGCACGTGGCGTCATCCTTTAAGAGAACCCTCTCCCCCTTTGCCTTTACATCCCGTCTTCTTCCCCTCATAATTCAACAAAGGGGGAACACGGTATGGCCTATAAGAAACTCAGCGAACAGATGCACGAACTCGACAATGTTCAACGCAGCGACGCCTTTCTCAAGCAGTTCCGGGAGGCGGTGCGCGAAGGGAAGTTCGAGGCGACGTATCTGCCCGAGCGCTTCACGCTGCCCAAGCAGTTCAGCCGACGAGGTGGCGAGGGCACCTACCAGCGCGAGACGAAGGAGATGCTCTTCGAGGTCACGCCCGCCTTTGAAAAGTGGTTCGAGCAGACGAACAAGGATCTCGTCGCCACCCGCCGGGCGGGTACCGTGAAGCCCAGCCTGGAGGCCATCGAGTCGGGGCAGCTCGACTTCAAGGCGCTCGCGGCTGAGACCCGCAAGCGGATGCAGGCCAGCTTCGAGAAGGGGCAGACCCTGGGCAAAAGCCGCGCCAAGGCTGTCGCGGGCACGCGGTCGGGTGGAGGTGGGGGACGGCGCAAGAAGTCGGCCTGAGAGGGTGAGACGGGGGCCGGGGGCCGCGTCCGGGCTGGACGTCCCCGCCCCTTTTGTCGCCTCCCTACCTCCCCGTAAGATGACGGGTGAACATGGGCGCCCCCTCCGAGACCGTTCCCCAGCCTGATACCGCTCCCTCCACGCCCCGGCGCGGGCTGCTGCTCGTGATGACGGGCGCCTCGGGGGTGGGCAAGGGCACCCTGCGCGAACGCTGGCTCGCGGGGCAGGACGTCTTCTACTCGACCTCCTGGACGACCCGCGAGGCCCGGCCCGGCGAGCGCGACGGGGTGGATTACGTCTTCGTGACGCCCGAGGTCTTTCTGGAGAAGGTGCGGCGGGGCGGCTTCCTGGAACACGCCCAGTTCGTCGGCAACCACTACGGCACGCCGGTCGAGCCCATCGAGGCGGCGCTGGCGCGCGGGCAGGACGTGGTGCTGGAGATCGAGGTCGAGGGGGCCATGCAGGTGCGTGACCGCATGGGCGACGAGGCGATTCTCGTCTTCATCATGCCGCCCAGCCTCACCGAGCTGCGCCGCCGCCTTGTGAGCCGCGCGACCGAGACGCCCGAGCGGATCGAGAAGCGTCTTGCCCGCGCCCGCGACGAGATTACCCAGGCCCACGCCTTCCGTTACGTGATCGTGAACGACGACCTTGACCGCGCGGTGGCCGAACTCCACGCTGTCCAGCGGGCCGAGCGCGCCCGCCAGCTTCCGGAGGAGGAGTGGACGTCCCAGGACCACGCCGCCGCGCGTCTCGCCGAGACGGTGCGCAGCTCCGCGCTGACGGACGAGGACCTGAAGCGGGTGGTGGAGAGCTGACCCCACGCCCCCGCCCTATCCTGCCCGCATGACGCTGGAACTCGTGCAGGGGGACATCGGGCGGGAGCGGACGTGCGCGGTCGTGACCGCCGCGAACAAGGAACTCGCGGGCGGCGGGGGCGTGGACGGGGTGATCCACCGGGCCGCCGGACCCGAACTGTTGCGGTCCATCCGGCGGATTGGGGGCACGAAGGTGGGCACGGCGGTGATCACGCCCGCCTTCCATCTGGAGGAGCAGGGCGTGCGCTTCGTGATCCACGCCGTCGGCCCGATCTGGCGCGGGGGAACTCAGGGCGAGGCGGGACTGCTGGCGGGTGCATACCGCGAAAGCGTGCGCCTGGCCGTGGAGCACGGCTGCACCTCGGTTGCCTTCCCCGCCATCAGCACGGGCGTGTACGGCTACCCGCTGGAGGCGGCGGCGTGGGTCACCCTGCGGACCCTGCGCGAGGAACTGGCCCGCCACCCCGACCTGACGGTCCGCCTCGTGCTCCACGGGGAGGGGACGCTCAACGTGTTCCGCCGGATGCTGGAGAGGCTGGAGGAGGACACTGGGGGACAGCGACCGTAAGGAGGCGTCACGCGCCCTGTACTCCGGGTTCACGGGCGCCCGGCGCATAGGGTTGACAACCCGTGCATACCACGCTATTCTTTTGACATCACCGCCTGAGAGGCGGCTTTTTTATTGCCCGCTTTATTGCCCGCCCAGCACCGCGAGGGCCGACAACGCCGCGTCCAGCTCCACCCCGGCGGTGCGTCCCGGAGCGGCGAGGGGAGTGAGGCGCGCGATGTCGGCCCGCACCAGCTTCAACAACACCTCCGACCCCTCGCGCAGGAGGTGGGGGCCGTAACGCAGGGCGGCTTGTTCGGGAAGGTCCGCGTAGGCCGGGTCGGGGCCGTCCCGGCGCTCCAGGCGCAGTACGGGGTAGGGCCAGTGGCCGGGGATCAGACGCTCGGCCTTCAGGTGGTGGCCGTTTTCCCGCGCCCATAAGCGTAGGGTCCGGGCGGAGTCGTTCGGTTGCAGCACGAGGGCGGGCGGCAACCTCTCCCCCGCCCGGCGCAGGATGCCCGTGATCGTCCCCGCGCCCATCCCGCTCACGCTCGCGCTGTCGACCTCGCCGGGGAGGAGGGGGGCGAAGCCGTCCCCCTCGCGGACCTCGATGTGGTCGTGCAACCGGGCCCGGGCCACGTTGCGCCTCGCCAGCGCCAGGGGACCGGGGTTGAGTTCGACGACGACGCAGCGCCCCGCCCGCCCCTCCCGAATCAGGCGGATGGGGAGGTGGGCGTGGTCCGAGCCGATGTCCGCGTGTGCCTCTGCCTCCACCAGGGCGAGCACCGCTTCCAGCCGGGCGTCAAGGGCAGGGGCCAGCATCGGCTTCCCCGTGGGCGGGCAGACTGTCCCCCCCGGCCGCGAGGATCATGGCGGCGATCAGAAGCTGCCTCGTCGTGCTCTCCTCCCCCAGGTGCCGCAAGGTGTTCCCGGTGGTGACGTGCGCCGGTTGGGCGGCCGAGGTGAAGAGGGCGACGAAGGCGCGGGCGAGCGTCGGCGAGCGCGGTGGTCGGGAGGGGGGCGGAGCCACGGCACCGGGAGAGGGACTCACGGGAGGGGCCTCACCTCGTCCCCCACGCGGATGACGCCGCCTCTCAGCACCCGCGCCGTCAGGCCCCCGTGCCCGCGCACCGCGTTGTACCCGCCCGGCCCCAGCGTCTCCTCCATCCGCGAGCAGGGGTGGCACTCTCCCGTCCCCTCCAGCACGACCTCCCCGATCTGCATGCGCGCCTCCTTGAGTGCCAGAAGCGGAATGCCCGAGACGAGCAGGTTGCGCCGCAGCATCTCGGGTGTCGCCTCCTCCAGCCCTGCCAGCGCCGCGATCACGGGCAGGTGTTCGGCCTGGAGGAGGGTGACCTGCCGCCGCCCGGGGCCGCCGGGGATCGGCTGGACGGGCCGCGCGGCCCGCATGACCTCACCGGGGTCCCCGGTCAACGCCGGGACGCGGGCGGGGAGCGTCTTGCCGTGGTCCCCGAGGAGGCCGACGAGGGGGTGTGCCTCGGCTCCCGGCACGCTGAGCACGGGCCCCCGCCGCGCCTCGCGCAGGCCAATCCACTCCACCCGGCCCGGGCGGGGGAAGGTGGCGCGCAATTCGTGGATCGTCTTCACCTGGGCAGGGTAACGGGTGAGCCACACAGGAATGGGAATCAGTTGCTAGACTGGCAGGCATGAAGCGTCCGACCCGACGTTCCCCATCTGAGGAGCACTATCCGCCCCGCCGCACGGTGGGGTGAGGGTCGGCACAGCCCGAAATCCAGACCAGAGGCGGCGCACGGGAGAAGTCCAGTGCGCCGCCTCCCTTTTGTGGAGTCACCATGCAAGAAATCCGCCGAAATCTTCCCGTGGACGAACAACTCGCCATCCTCGAACGAGGCGTCGTGGACCTCGTGACGAGAGACGACCTGCGCCGCAAGCTCGAACGTAGCCGGGAGACGGGCGAGCCGCTCCGGGTCAAGCTCGGCGCCGACCCCACCCGCCCGGACCTGCACCTCGGGCACGCGGTCATTCTGCGCAAGATGCGGCAGTTTCAGGACCTCGGGCACAAGGTCATCATGCTGATCGGCGACTTCACCGCGATGATCGGCGACCCCAGCGGCAAGTCCAAGACGCGCCCGCCCCTGACGCTGGAGGAAACCCGCGCGAACGCGAGGAGCTACCTCGACCAGTGCAAACTCGTCCTGCGCGACGACCCCGAGGTGCTGGAGATTCGTTACAACGGCGAGTGGCTGGAGCCGATGGGCTACGCCGACGTGATCCGGCTGGCGAGCCGCTATACGGTGGCCCGCATTATGGAACGCGACGACTTCAAAAAACGCTTTGAAGGCGGCGTGCCCATTGCCGTGCACGAACTCCTCTACCCGCTCACCCAGGGGTACGACTCGGTGGCGCTGCGGTCGGACGTAGAACTCGGCGGCACCGACCAACTGTTCAACAACCTCGTGGGCCGCGCCCTGCAACGCGACGACGGGCAGGAGCCGCAGGTCGTGATGACGCTGCCCCTCCTCGTCGGCCTCGACGGGGTCGAGAAGATGTCCAAGAGCCTGGGCAACTACATCGGCCTGACCGACGAGCCGCACCTGATGTTCGCGGGGTTGATGAAGGTCCCCGACCCCCTGCTGGAGAACTACCTCACGCTGCTGACCGACCTTCCCCGTGAGCGGACCCTGGAACTCCTCGCCGGGCACCCCGTCGCCGCCCACCGCGAACTCGCCCGCGAGGTGGTGGCCTGGCTGCACCCCGACGCCGACCCGGGCGCCGCCGAGGCGCGCTTCCGCTCGGTGGCGAAGGGCGGCATTCCCGAGAATATCCCCACGGTGACCGTCCCCGCCTCCGAACTCAATCCCGAGGGCAAGATCAGCATGGCGCGGCTCGCCGTGCTCGCGGGCTTCGAGCCCAGCCTGGGGGCTGCGCGCAAGCTGATCCAGAACCGGGGGCTGAGGCTCGACGGCGAACCCTACCTCGAACCGCAGGGGACCCTCACCCTGGAGGGGGGCGGCGCGGTCATCCAGAAGGGCAAGGACCGCTTCGCGCGGCTCGTCCCGGGGTCCTAGCCACCCCAACCCTTCAAGGCACCTTTACGGGCCTCCTGTCAGGCCATCAGAAAAGGGGTTGGGTCCCCGGAAACCCAAAAGTTATGCACAGGACGCTGTGGATAACCCCTGAGGCTGTGGATAACGTCCTGGCGGGCATCAAGCACTGACGAGCCTGGAAGTTATCCACAGCCCGAGTGTGGAAAAGCCCGCGCCCTGTGGATAAAAACCTGACCGGCCCATCACACGGGCGTGGTGGGCTGGTCGTCTTTGATCGGTGGCCGGTCAGCGAGGCCGACCCAGCCTAGACTCGGTCGCTCAGATCCTCCTCGCGCAGCCGCTCGACGCGGAGCATGTTGGTCGTGCCGCGCACGCCGAAGGGCACGCCCGCCGTGATCACGTAGCGGTCGCCCACGTCGGCGAGGCCGCTCTTTTTCAGCTCGTCGTTGGCGATGCGGACCATGTCGTCGGTGTCGTGGGGGTCCTCGCTGAGCATGGGCACCACGCCCCAGGACAGCGCGAGCTGGTTGCGGGTCTGCTCGTTGGGGGTCAGGGCCAGGATCGCCAGCGGGGGCCGGTTCTTGGCGATGCGGGTCGCCGCGCCGCCCGTGCTGGTAAAGGTCACGATGACAGGCGTATCCAGCTTCTCGCCGATGGAGCAGGCCGCTGCGGCGATGGAGTCCTGGGCAAGCTCAGTCTCGATCACGACCTGACGCTGAAGCACCTTGTAGTGCTCGCTCCCCTCGGCCTCCCGGGCGATGCGGTCCATCATGGCGACCGCCTCGACCGGGTAGTGCCCGGCGGCCGACTCCGCACTCAGCATCACCGCGTCGGTGCCGTCGTAGATCGCGTTTGCCACGTCGGACGCCTCGGCGCGGGTGGGACGCGGCAGGTTGATCATGCTCTCCAGCATCTGGGTCGCGGTGATGACGGGTTTGCCGACCTCGCGGCATAACCGGATCAGGCGTTTCTGGATGGTGGGCACCTGCTCGGGGCGCATCTCCACGCCGAGGTCGCCGCGCGCCACCATGATGCCGTCCACCTCGCGCAGGATGTCCTCGAAGCGGTCCACCGCCTGGGGCTTCTCGATCTTCGCCATCAGCTTGGCGCGCGAGCCGAAGCGGGCGAGGTAGTGCCGGGCGAGCAGCAGGTCGTCGCGCGAGCGCACGAAGGAGAGGGCTACCCAGTCCACCCCGAGCCCCGCCCCGAACTCCATGTCCTGCACGTCCTTGTCGGAGAGGGCAGGCACGGCGAGGTCGGCCTGGGGCACGTTGATCCCCTTGTTGTTCTTCAGCACGCCCCCGATCACCACCGTGGTCTGCACGTCGTTGCCGCGCACCTGATCCACCCTCAGGTTCAGGTTGCCGTCGTCGAGGAGCAGGGTCATGCCGGGGTGAACGTCGAGCGCCAGCCCCCGGTAGGTGCTGCTCACCCGCGTCTCGTCGCCCTCCACGTCGTCCATCGTGATCGTGAACTTCTGCCCCGGCTCCAGCGTCACGGCCCCCTCGCGGAAGCGCCCCACCCGGATCTTCGGCCCCTGGAGGTCTTGCAAGATGCCCACCGTCACGCCTTTGCGCGCGGCGAGTTCCCGCACCATCTGCACCGTCTGGCGGTGGTCCTCGGGGTCACCGTGACTGAAGTTCATGCGGACCACGTTCAGGCCCGCGTCGATCATCCGCCCCAGCACCTCGGGGCTGCGGCTCGCCGGGCCGACGGTGGCGACGATTTTGGTTGCTCTGTCGAAGTGTTTCATGTTGAGTTCCTGCTTCCTGTGTGTGGGATCGTTTCCAGGGGCAGTCAGCAATCAGCGATCAGCCGTCAGCCGCTCCTGAAAGCTGATCGCTGACGGCTGACCGCTCTACCTCAGCGCCTTACGCCCCAGGTACACCGCCGAAGCCCCCAGCGCGTCCTCAATGCGCAGGAGCTGGTTGTACTTGGCGACGCGGTCGGATCGGCTGGCCGAGCCCGTCTTGATCTGCCCGGCGTTCGTGGCGACGGCGAGGTCGGCGATGAAGGTGTCCTCCGACTCGCCCGAGCGGTGGCTGATGATGGTACCGTAGCGGTTTCGCTTGGCGAGCTCTATGGCGTCCATCGACTCGGTGAGGCTGCCGATCTGGTTCACCTTCACCAGGATCGCGTTGCCCACCCCCGTCTCGATGCCGCGAGAGAGCCGCTCGGGGTTTGTCACGAAGAGGTCGTCACCGACCAGTTGCACCCGGTCGCCGATGCGCTGGGTCAGGAGTCGCCAGCCGTCCCAGTCGTCCTCCGCCAGACCGTCCTCGATGCTCACGATGGGGTAGCGCGAGGACCAGTCCGCCCAGAAGTCCACCATCTCCCCCGTCGAGAGGGTGCGGCCCTCGCTCTCCAGCACGTACTGGCCGTCCTTGTACAGCTCGGTCACGGCGGGGTCGAGCGCGATGCAGATGTCCTGGCCGGGCTCGTACCCGGCCTTCTGGATCGCTTCGAGGAGGACTTCGAGGGCCTCCTCGTTGCTCTTCAGGTCGGGGGCGAAGCCGCCCTCGTCGCCCACGTTCGTGTTGTAGCCGCGCCCGCTGAGCACCTTCTTGAGCGCGTGAAAGGTCTCGGCCCCGTAACGCAACCCCTCGCGGAAGGTCGGGGCGCCGACGGGCATCACCATGAACTCCTGGAAGTCCACCGAGTTGTCGGCGTGCGCGCCGCCGTTGATCACGTTCATCATCGGGACGGGAAGCGTCTTGGCGTTGCTGCCGCCCAGGTAGCGGTAGAGAGGGACCCCCAGCTCGTTCGCGGCGGCGCGGGCGGTGGCGAGGCTGACGGCGAGAATGGCGTTGCCGCCCAGACGGCCCTTGTTCGGGCTGCCGTCCGCTTCGAGCATCGCGGCGTCCACCGCGCCCTGCTCGGAGGCGTCGAGGCCGACTACGGCGGGGCCCAGGACCTCGTTCACGTTCTGGACGGCCTGTTGCACGCCCTTGCCACCGTAGCGGGGGCCGCCGTCACGCAGCTCCAGCGCCTCGTGGGACCCCGTGCTCGCCCCCGACGGCACGATGGCGCGCCCCGAAAAGCCGCTGTCGAGGTGGACTTCGGCCTCGACGGTCGGGTTCCCGCGCGAGTCGAGCACTTCACGGGCGATGACTTTCTCGATGTTCATGGCTTTCCCTCCCTGAGTCGAACCTGCGCTTCAAGCCTGAGCCCCCAGCCGGGTCGGGCCGGGGCGCTAGGTGTACCCGGCACACTATAAGCGGGCCCACGATCCCCGTGTCGGCGGCGGTCTAAAGCACGTCCGCATTCGGGCGGGTTCAGGTCGGAGGAAAGCTGCCGGGCAAACATGCCCCTTCTTGCCCCTGATTGGCCCCTTAAACGCGCAGCGTGACGATCACGGCCATGTACCCGCCTCCCCCGCTTCCCCGGAAGATGGCGGGGCTCGTGGAGCCCGAGAAGAGGAGTTCGGCGTCCCCCTCCACCGGACCCAGGGCGTCGAGCACGTGACGGGCGTTGAAGGCGAGGCTCATGGCGGGTTCGGGGCCACCCTGCACCACGTCCACGGTGTCCTGCGCGCGGCCGTAGTCCCCCTCGGCGGCCAGCCGCAGCTTGCCCTCGGTCACCAGGAACTCGACCCGGTTGTTCGCGTTCTTGTCGGCGAGGACGGCCACCCGGCCCACGGCCTCCTTCAAGGCGGTGGCGGGCAGGGTCACCTGAAGCTTGATGTCCTTGGGGATCACCCGCTCGTAGTCGGGAAAGTCGCCGTCGAGGAGCTTGAGGTTCATCCGCACCCGGTCGGTGGTGACGCTGAGCATCCCCTCGCCGTACGTGAAGCGTGCCTCGCCGTCCTTGAGGACCCGAATCAGTTCATCGGCGCTGCGGGCGGGCACGATCAGGCTGCGTCCGTCGCCGTTCGCCGGGAAGTCCCGGATGGCAACCCGGTAGCCGTCGGAGGCGACGACGCGGGCCCCGGTGGCGCGGTGTTCGAGTTTGATGCCCCGGAAGACCGCCTGGAACGCCTCGTTGCTCGCGGCGTAGCGCACGCTGCCGAGCGCCCGGGAAAGCTCGGCAGCGTCGAGGCTCAGGTCGGCGTGGTTCGGAAAGCTCAGCGGCGGGTAGGCGCCCAGGTCACCCGTCTGGAGCTTGAAGTCCGAGCCGCCCGCCCGCACGGCGAGTTCGGCGCCGCTCAGTTCGAGTTCGACGAGTTCCCCACCCAGGTTGCGGACGATCTGCGCGAACAGGTGCGCGGGCACCACGAAGCTCTGCGGGTCTTGCACCTCTGCAGGCACGAAGCACGAGAGGTCGATTTCGAGGTTGGTGCCGCTGAGGGTCAGGCCCGCTTCGGAAGGCTCCACCTTCAGGGAGGTCAGGAGGGGATTGCTGCTGCGACTGGGCACGACCCGTTCCAACAGGCCGAGTCCTTCACTCAGGGTCTTCTTGGTGACGTGCGCTCTCATCTTTTGGGTCTCTGGCCTCTCTCGGTTCCGGGTCTGTCTTCTTTTATCTTTTACCTGCTCTGTAGAAGATAAAAAGATAGTAGTAGTAGTAATAGGGCCTGTGGAAACTGTGGAAAACCCTATTCGGGCCGCGCTGGGCGCACGAAAGTTATCCACAGGCAGCCTGTGGAAACCTGTGGATAAGCTGTGGATAACTCCCGACTTATCCACAGGGGGCTCAGCCTGTGGATAACTGGCCGACTTTTCCACAGGGTTATCCACAGGGAAAAGCCACTTATCCACAGGTTATCCACAACCTTTTCCACAGGTCGTGAAAGTTTACACAGGTGTTTGGAACGGATTTTGGAACTTTTTCTGCTTACAGGAAAAAAAAGAATGAAATTACGCACCTATTTCCTCATCTTCCACACCTTTGATTTGGCGCCGAAGGGTGTCGAGGGCGGCCGTCAACTCCTCGTCCTTGCCCAGTTGCTCGGTGACCTTGGAGACAGCGTGCATGACCGTGGAGTGGTCACGCCCGAAGAACTGGCCGATCTCGGGGAGGGAGTGGGAGGTCAGCTCGCGAACGAGGTACATGGCGACCTGGCGCGGCACGACGACCTCGCGGACGCGGCCGGAGCCACGGATGACGTCGGGCGGCAGGTTGAAGTGGGAGGCAACCTGCCGCAGCACGTCCATCATCTCGATCTTGACCTCATGGGGCGTGAAGACGTTGCTCAGCGCCCGGGCGGCCACCGCGCGGGAGAAGGGGACGTTGTTCAGGCTGGCGAAGGCCACCACCCGCATCAGCGCACCCTCCAGCTCACGTATGTTGCTCGTGACCTGCCGGGCGATCAGTTCGAGCACCTCCTGCGGGATGTCGATGCGGTTGTGCTCGGCATTCATCTTGAGGATCGCCACCCGCGTCTCGAACTCGGGGGTCTGGATATCGGTGATCAGGCCCCACTCGAAGCGGCTGCGCAGGCGCCCCGCAAGCGTCTCGATGTCCTTGGGAGGACGGTCCGAACTCAGGATGATCTGCTTGTGGCTCTCGTAGAGCGCGTTGAAGGTGTGAAAGAACTCCTCCTGGGTGCGCTCCTTGCCCCCCAGGAACTGAATGTCGTCCACGAGCAGCAGGTCCACCGAGCGGTAGCGGTTCCGGAACTGGGTCATCCGGTCGTCGCGGATCGCGTTGATCAGGTCGTTCGTGAAGGACTCGGTGGAGACGTACTCGATGCGCTTCTCGGGGAAACGCTCGGCCATGTAGTGCCCGACCGCGTGCATCAGGTGCGTCTTGCCCAGCCCCACGTCCCCGTAAATGAAGAGGGGATTGTACGCTTTGCCGGGCGCGTCCGCGACCGCCAGGGCCGCCGCATTCGCCAGGTTGTTGTTGGGGCCCACCACGAAGTTCTCGAAGGTGTACTTCGGGTTGAGGGTCTTGCGGTTCTCGCCCGGGACCAGAATGACCGGGCTGCGCGGCGGGGGCTTGCCGCCCGGCGGCGAGGGCGGGGGCGGTGGGTCCTGCGGGAGGATCATCGCCTCCTGCACGGCGGGAAGCACCTGGAAACTCACCTGCGGGTGCTGCGCGCCGAGCGAGCGCAGGGCGTCTTCGAGCAGGCCCTGATACTGCCTGCGTACGAAGTCCTGGGCGAACGAGTTGCGCACACCCAGCACCAGCGAACCCTCCTGGACGCCCAGGTTCTTCATGGGCGCGAACCAGGTGTGGTACTCGACTTCCGTGATGTTCTTGCGGACGTACCCGAGCACGTCGGCCCAGATTTCCTGCGTGATAAGCCGCACCTCCCCCTCGAAACGAACGGGAGCCAGCAT